>ONLG01000022.1 GCA_900318625.1 uncultured Prevotella sp. | reverse complement strand
ACGGCAAGCGTGCTTTCGCTCGTACATGGTGTCAGGACTATATGGGCGGCGGCAAGTATGGCTCACTCCGCAACTACGGAGTAGGCATGGGGTCTTTCTATCTGAAGTAATCCCCTATGCCTTCATCATAAAAATAAAACCGTCCGATATTGTCGGACGGCTTTTTTTGTTTACTTTTGCAAGGTGAAGCAACTCATTACCATACTCGGACCAACGGCGAGCGGCAAGACAAGCATTGCTGCGGCGTTGGCTGCACGCCTGACAGAAGAGGGTGGGGCGGCAGAGATTATCTCCGCCGACTCGCGGCAGGTCTACCGAGGTATGGATATAGGCACCGGCAAGGATTTGAAGGACTACCACGTGGGCGGCATCGATATTCCATATCACCTTATAGATATATGTGAAGCGGGCTCGAAGTATAATCTATACGAATATCAGGCGGATTTCCACCACGCCTACCGTGACATACTAAGCCGCAACGCGGTGCCTATCCTCTGCGGTGGCACGGGCCTTTACATAGAGGCGGTGCTCAAAGGCTACGAGTTGTCGCCCGTACCGCAGAACCCAGAGCTGCGGCAGCGGCTCGAAGGCAAGTCGCTTGGCGAGCTGACTGACTTGTTGCGTGAGCTGAAAAGACAGACAGGTTCAGCCATGCACAACACCACTGATGTTGATACTGCGCAGCGAGCTATCCGAGCAATAGAGATTGAGACCTATAACATAGACCATCCCACACCGCGCCGTCGACAGGAACCTATCGACTCGCTTATTATAGGAGTAGATATAGACCGCGAGGAACGTCGCCAGCGGATAACCAACAGGCTGCGGCAACGCATAGACGAGGGTATGGTAGACGAGGTTAAGGCATTGCTCGACAAGGGCATAAAGGCCGACGACCTTATCTACTACGGCTTGGAGTACAAGTTTGTGACCGAGTATGTGTTGGGAAATCTTACCTACGACGAAATGTTCTGCCAGCTTGAGATAGCCATCCACCAGTTTGCCAAACGGCAGATGACATGGTTCAGGGGAATGGAACGCCGAGGTTTCTCTATCAACTGGATTGACTACAGCCTGCCAATGAGCGAAAAGGTCGAAACAATACTGCAACTATGGCGAGGCCAACAGCGAGACAACATAACCGAATAGCATAACAACTACACCTTATTATATATATGAGCAACAACGTAACAGATAAGTGGGGAATACTCTACTGTCCTAAAGGCGGACTTCTGAGCAATCCGAAGCGCCGCTGGGAACGCATTGAGGCGGCTCTGCACGAGCAGAACATTGAGTTCGACAAGATACAGAGCGAAAGCGTGGGCAGCGTTGACCGCCTGATAACGATGATGATAGCCAACGGCTACAAGACAATCGTGATAGTGGGAGGCGACTCGGCCCTCAACGATGCCGTCAACTGCATCATGCAGACCGATAAGGCTACCCGTGAGAGCATAGTCCTGGGAGTTATTCCCAACGGTATGATGAACGACTTTGCTCACTTCTGGGGCTTCGATGAAGGCGAGGTGGAGCAGAACGTGGCTTGGTTGAAGGCTCGCAGGGTGAGGAAGATAGACCTTGGCTGCATACGTTACACCAACAAAAAGCAAGAGAAATGCCATCGCTATTTCGTCAACTGCATCAATGTTGGCCTCATTGCTGCCATTATGAACCTCAGAAGGCAGACGCGCCACTTCTTCGGCTCCAGAACGTTGTCGTTCCTTTTCTCGTTCATACTTCTTATATTCCAGCGCATGGAGTACCTCATGGACATATCAATCAACTCCGACCGTATCCGGCGAAAGGTGATGACGGTGTGCATAGGCAGTGCTTCAGGCTACGGACAGACCCCCAATGCAGTGCCCTACAACGGGCTGCTTGACGTTTCGGTGGTATATCATCCCGAGATGACGCAGTTGTTTGAAGGCATTTACCTTTTCCTGAAAGGCAAATTCCTCAATCATCGCAGTGTTCATCCTTTCAGAACGCGCGAGATAGAGTTCAAGGAAGTGGAGCACGCTATGGTTGGAGTAGACGGTCGGCTGATGAGCGGAGCACCCGTCGGTCCGTTCAAGGTGACGATAGAACAAGAGGTGATAAACTTCCTTATTCCAGTATAAGATGCTTCAAACAGCGTGTTTGACTCTAAATAGACTTTAAAAAACACTCGTTTTATTGAAAAAACGAGTGTTTTTTTTTGACGAAAAAAGAAAAAAACGTAATTTTGAGGGTGCAATGTGCAAACGATTGTTTGCGTGTTCCAACCGTTCATTAACATTGTTAGCCGATTACTAAGTTTAGAATTATCTATAAAAACCTAATTTAATATGAGTTATCTACGATTTGAGAAAGCCTTGATGACCAACCTGGAGGAGTCTCTTCCGAAGGAATTGCTCAGAACCAACCGTTCGGGAGCTTACTCTTGCTCGACGATTGTAGATTGTAATATCCGCAAATACCACGGCCTGCTCGTGGTTCCTGTGCCTGAAATCGACGATGAGAACCACGTTCTGCTCTCTTCGCTCGATGTGACGGTAATACAGCATGGTGCGGAATTCAATCTCGGTCTGCACAAGTATCAGGGCAACAACTTCAGCCCGAAAGGTCACAAGTACATCCGTGAGTTCGATTGTGACAAAGTTCCAACAACAATCTACCGTGTAGGTGGTGTCATCTTGAAGAAAGAATTTGTCTTCCAAGCCTATGAAGACCGCCTGCTGATACGCTACACCCTTGTCGATGCCCATTCGGCAACGACTCTTCGCTTCAAGCCCTTCCTCGCTTTCCGCAGCGTGCGCCAGTTCACACACGAGAACTCGGTAGCCAGCCGAGTCTATCACGAAGTGCCGGGCGGTATCCGCACCTGTATGTATGCAGGCTATCCAGACCTCTATATGCAGTTCTCAAAGAAGAACGAGTTTCATTTCCAGCCTGACTGGTATCGCGGAGTGGAATATCCAAAGGAGCAGGAGCGCGGCTATGCATCAAACGAGGACCTTTATGTTCCCGGCTATTTCGAGATGGCGATAAAGAAAGGCGAGAGCATTGTCTTTGCTGCATCAACCTCGGAGATAAAGACCACTCAGCTGAAAAAGCTCTTCGACGAGGAGGTGAGCTTACGTCCGCCACGCGACAACTTCTTCCACTGTCTTGTCAATGCCGCCCATCAGTTCCACTATCGTACCAAGAACGACGAGCGTTATCTGCTTGCTGGTTATCCTTGGTTCAAGTGCCGTGCGCGCGACACCTTCATTGCACTGCCCGGACTGACCCTTTCCATTGGCGAACAAGACTATTTCGAGCTCGTTATGGAAAGTGCAGCCAAGGAGCTAAGGGCTTTCATGGAAGGCAAACCGCAGGGAAAAATCTATGAGATTGACAAGCCCGATGTTCCTCTCTGGGCTATCTGGGCTATTCAGCAATATGCCAAGGAGGCTGGAAAGGCTTCATGTCAGAAGCACTATGGCAAACTTGTGCAGGACATAATAGACTTCATAATCGCCGGCAAGCATCCTAAGATGTCGCTCGAAGACAACGGTATGCTGCGTGCCGATGGCAAGGACGAAGCCATAACGTGGATGAACTCTACTGCCAACGGTCGCCCTGTGGTGCCGAGAACCGGTTTCATCGTTGAGTTCAATGCTCTGTGGTACAATGCCCTGCGCTTTGCAGCATCGTTGGCAGCCGACGGCGGCGATGAAAAGCGTGCCGACGACCTCGAACAGAGGGCTGAGCTTTGCAAGCAGTCGTTCCTCAGCACATTCCTCAACGAGTACGGCTACCTGTTCGATTACGTAGATGGAAACAATATGGACTGGAGCGTTCGTCCCAACATGATTTTCGCAGCAGCCTTCGACTACTCACCGCTCGACAAACAGCAAAAGAAGTCTGTCGTTGACATCTGCACGCGTGAGCTTCTCACACCGAAGGGACTGCGTTCGCTCTCTCCGAAGAGTGGCGGCTACAATCCGATATATGTAGGTCCGCAGACACAGCGCGACTATGCCTATCATCAGGGAACGGCCTGGCCTTGGCTGTGCGGCTTCTACGTGGAGGCTTGTCTGAAACTCTACAAGCGCACGCGCCTCAGCTTCCTTGAGCGCCAGATGGTTGGATTTGAAGACGAGATGTCGTACCATGCCTTAGGTACTATCAGCGAACTCTTCGATGGCAACCCTCCATTCCACGGACGTGGAGCCACTTCGTTTGCAATGAACGTGGGCGAAGTGCTCAGGGCGTTGTCGCTGCTCGAGAAATATCAATATCATGTGTAACAAGGCATACGTAATAGGATTAAGAAAACCATGAAAGTACTAATGTTCGGATGGGAGTATCCTCCACACGTATTCGGAGGACTCGCCACAGCCAATTATGGTATATCGGAAGGTCTGAAAGCGCAGGGCGACATCGAGATTGCTTTGTGCCTGCCACATCCTTTCGGCGACGAAGAACAACATGCCGCACGCATAATTGCCATGAATGCGGTGCCCATAGCATGGCGCGACGTAGACTATGACTATGTGCAGAACCGCGTTGGAAACATCATGTCGCCCGATTACTACTATCGATTGCGCGAGCATATATATGCTGACTTCAATTATATGAACGTCAACGACCTTGGGTGTATGGAGTTTGCAGGCGGCTATCCCAGCAACCTTCACGAGGAGATAAACAACTACAGCATCATTGCGGGTGTCGTAGCACGCACCGAGGAGTTTGATATAATCCACGCCCACGACTGGCTCACCTATCCCGCAGGCATCCATGCCAAGAGCGTGAGCGGCAAACCTTTGTGCATCCATGTCCATGCCACCGACTTCGACCGCTCGCGAGGAAAGGTGAACCCCACTGTCTATGGTATAGAGAAAGACGGAATGGACAATGCCGACTGCATAATGTGTGTGTCGGAACTCACCCGACAGACCGTTATCAACCACTACCACCAAGACCCACGCAAGTGCTTCACGGTTCACAATGCCGTTTATCCACTCCGACAGGAGCTTCAGGACATACCGCGCCCCGACCACACAGGCAAGGAAAAGGTTGTAACTTTCCTCGGACGCATCACAATGCAGAAGGGTCCTGAGTACTTTGTCGAGGCTGCCAACATGGTGTTGCACCGCACGCGCAATGTGCGTTTCTGCTTTGCCGGCAGTGGCGACATGATGGACCAGATGATATATCTTGCTGCCGAGAGAGGCATTGCCGACCGTTTCCACTTCCCGGGCTTCATGCGCGGCAAGCAGGTGTACGAATGTCTGAAAGATTCCGATGTCTATGTCATGCCGTCTGTGTCTGAACCATTCGGTATCTCCCCCCTTGAGGCCATGCAGTGCGGCACTCCTTCCATCATATCCAAGCAGAGTGGATGTGCCGAGATACTGCATAACTGTATAAAGGTGGACTACTGGGACATTCACGCCCTTGCCGATGCCATGTATTCTATCTGCCATAACGAGAGCCTGTTCCACTATTTGCAGGAAGAAGGCAAGAAAGAGGTAGACCAGATTACCTGGGTTAAGGTGGGCGCATGGATACGCCAGCTATATCTCAAGACACTGGGGTGGAGCTGAATAATTTAAAAATTAAATAATTAAATAATTGATAAAGACCCAATGCCCTCGCTATGGTCTTCCCCTTAAGGGGGATAAGAGGGGGGCTGACATTTATGAAAACCATTTGTCTATATTTTGAGATACATCAGATTATTCATCTCAAACGTTATCGCTTCTTTGATATAGGAGCCGACCATTACTATTATGACGATTATGAGAACGAGCGTTCGATAACCGAGATTGCTGAGCGTTCGTATATTCCGGCGCTCAATACCTTGCTTGAAATGATCCACGAAAACGGAAAGTTCTTCAAGGTAGCGTTCTCTATCTCGGGTGTCGGAATGGAGCAGCTCGAGGTTTACGCTCCGCAGGTAATAGAGAAACTGCAGCAGCTTGCCGAAACAGGCTGCGTAGAATTCCTTGCCGAGCCATACAGCCACGGCCTTTCGTCGCTCGTCAACGACGAGTGCTTCATTGCCGACGTGAAGAAACAGGTGGCTAAGATGAAAGAGTACTTCGGCGTGGAGCCCAAGGTGCTCCGCAATTCCTCGCTTATCTACAGCGACGAGATTGGTCTTACAGCCTCGCAGATGGGCTTCAAGGGAATGTTGACCGAAGGAGCAAAGCACATCCTCGGCTGGAAATCGCCGCACTACCTGTACCACTGCGCCCTTGCACCGCAGCTCAAGCTCTTGCTGCGCGACGTGAAACTCAGCGACGACATCTCGCTTCGCTTCAACAACAGCGACTGGGAAGGCTATCCGCTCTTTGCCGACAACTATATGGACGAGATTGCAAGCCATCCCGAAGAGAGCCAGATTATCAATATCTTCATGGAGTTGTCGGCCCTCGGCATAGCACAGCCGCTGTCGAGCAACATCTTGGAGTTCCTGCGTGCGCTGCCGTTCTGTGCCAAGGAGCGTGGCATAACATTCTCAACACCTCTCGAGCTCTGTATGAAGACAAAGAGCGTGGGCGCACTCGATGTGCCAAACTCTGTTTCGTGGAACGACGAGGAGCGCGATGTAAGCACTTGGCTCGGCAACCCCATGCAGCGTGAGGCTTTCAACAAGCTCTACAGTGTGGCCGACCGCGTTCGTATAGCCAATGACCCACGTATCAATCAGGATTGGGACTACCTGCAGGCAAGCAACAACTTCCGCTTTATGACTACTAAGCCAAGCAATGTTGGTCTCGACCGCGGTATCTACAGCTCGCCCTTCGACGCGTTTACAAACTATATGAACATTCTCGGCGACTTCATAAACCGCGTAAACCGTCTCTATCCAGAAGAAATCGACAACGAGGAACTCAACTCACTGCTCACCACCATCCGCAACCAGGGTGATGAAATAGAGATGAAGGAGAAGGAAATCGTTCGCCTGAAGACCAAGATAGCCAAGATAGAGGCCGAGAGCGACAAGCTACGCGCAAAGATCGATGGTGCCAAGGCTCCCAAGAAGCCGGCTGCCAAGAAGTCCACGGCAAAGAAAGCTGCAAAGGCAGAATAAGTATTTGCATCACCTATCGCCCTTCCCCAACCACGGGGAGGGGCTTTTATTTTACCAATATGACTCATATTGGTAGCCCCCTCAATCCCCCCAAAGGGGGAAGAATAACTTATGGTGGGTTGTTTGCTTCCCCCTCCCTTGGGGAGGGGTAGGGGTGGGTCAGTAATATGGCCCATATTGGAAGCCCCCATCTTTCCCCCAAGGGGGTGCGGTAGACCATCTGGGTAATAGAACATATTGGTTTTATGAGCCTTATAAGACCTATATGCCTATATTCCCAACGACTTAGCACTCAGGTATTGGGCAAAAAATAAATGGCCAACCTCTTTCTGTAAGCAGGTTGGCCATTTGTTGTATGTCGTTATGAGTTCATCGACAGTAGGAACTCCTCGTTGTCGCGTGTCTTCTTCATCCTGTCGTGGATTGAGTTCATAGCTTCTATCGGGTTCATGTCGGCTATATACTTGCGCAGTATCCACATACGGTCGAGCGTAGTCTTGTCTTGCAGCAAGTCGTCGCGGCGAGTAGACGAAGCCACGAGGTTCACGGCTGGGAATATTCGCTTGTTGGAGAGCGAGCGGTCGAGCTGCAACTCCATGTTGCCGGTACCCTTGAACTCCTCGAAGATCACCTCGTCCATCTTTGAGCCGGTGTCTATCAGAGCCGTGGCAATGATTGTCAGCGAGCCGCCCCCCTCAATGTTGCGAGCCGCACCGAAGAAGCGCTTCGGCTTCTGAAGGGCATTTGCATCTACACCACCCGTGAGAACCTTTCCCGATGCGGGCGAAACAGTGTTGTATGCGCGTGCCAGACGGGTGATTGAATCGAGGAAGATAACCACGTCGTGGCCACATTCCACCATTCGCTTAGCCTTCTCCAGCACGATGCCGGCTATCTTCACGTGGCGCTCGGCAGGCTCGTCGAAGGTTGAGGCGATAACCTCTGCATCCACTGTGCGTGCCATATCTGTTACCTCCTCGGGGCGTTCGTCTATGAGCAACATCATCAGGTATGCTTCGGGATGGTTGGCAGCGATGGCATTGGCAATGTCTTTCATCAGGATGGTCTTACCCGTTTTGGGCTGTGCTACTATCAGTGCGCGCTGTCCTTTGCCTATCGGCGAGAACAGGTCGACTATTCGTGTCGACAGGTTTGTGGTGCGCTGGTCGCCGCAGAGCGTGAATTTCTCGTCGGGGAAGAGCGGTGTGAGGTGCTCGAAAGGTATGCGGTCTCTCACCTCTGTGGGCTTGCGACCGTTTATCTTGTCGATGCTCATCAGCGGGAAGTACTTCTCTCCGTCGTGCGGCGGACGCACATGACACTCCACAACGTCGCCTGTCTTCAGTCCGTAGCGCTTTATCTGCTGGGTAGAAACATACACGTCGTCGGGCGATGAGAGGTAGTTGTAGTCGCTTGAGCGCAGGAAGCCATAGCTGTCGGGCATCACCTCAAGCACTCCGTTGGCCGTGATGAAGTTTGAGAAGTCGAACTGTTGGTCCTTGGCCGCCTTCTGCTGTGCTGTCGGTTGCGGAGTTTCGGGTTGCGACAGTGGGGTGGTGGGGCGGTCGAACATATCGAACGAGGGTATTGCCCCCTGGTCTTCGATAGGCAGGTCCACCACTGTTATGAAGTCGGTGCCGTCAGCCGGGTCGTCGGCCCACAGTCCTTCTGCCGTGGCCTGGCGTTTCTCCTCTTCGCTCTCGTTGTGGCGGTTCACTTTCTGCTGCAATTCGGCAATCAGCCTTGCGTTATCGTCGCCATTGTCGCTGCTGTTGTCGACGGCTTCCAGAACCTGTTCGGGCACCACATCCGTTGTGGCATCGATGCTTTCGACAGTGTCTTGACTCTCTGTATCTGCTTGCTGATTGTCTTGAAGCTCAGCATTAGCCTTCTCAGCCATAGCCTTTGCGGCGGCTATAGCCTCGAGCTCGGCTTTCGACTTGCGTCCGCGGTGCTTCGGGAAGGCAGCCAGAGGGTCTGCAACCGCCATTTCGTCATCTGCTTCGGACTCTAAGTCTTTGAAAAGAGCGGGCTGGTCTTTCTGGGTTTTGTTTTTCTTTGTGTCGAGGTTTTCGCCCTCCTTGCCGTTCACGCTGTACACGTGGTCGGTGTCTTTCTTTGTTATGCGGGTGCGCTTGCGCTTTGATGCGGCCTGCGAGGTGCTTCCTGCCTCAATGGCCTGCTTGTCGAGGATAGAGTATATGATGCTTTCCTTGTCGTCTTCAGCATCGTATAGTGCCCCCATGCTTTGTGCGATAGACTCCAATTCGGACATTTCTTTCGCCAATAATTCTTCTTTATTATACATAAATTGTAATGAGAATAAGTTTCTGTTTATGGAGTTACGTTTCTGTTTGCGGAAACGTAACGGGCTGAAATCGGATGCAAAGGTAGTAAAAAGGAGCAACAAATCACCATTTAGCGTGATTGCAGCATCATTTTTAATAATCTTTAACCGTTAATTTCGCTCAGTTCGAGCCACCTCATGCTCTTTTCTTCCAGCTCGTCGTTCAGTGCCGGCAGCCTGCGACTCAGGTCGGTGATTTCTTCTACGGATAACGTGCCGCTGCACAGAGCCTCTTCCATGCGTTTCTTCTCGGCTTCCATGTCGGCAATTTCCTTGTCGAGCTTCTCAAATTCGAGCCTCTCCTTGTATGTCATTCTGCGCTTCTCGGGCTGTGGCTTTTGCCTTTCAGCCTTTTTCTTGACCGTAGGATTGCTGTCTTTCTTGCCGCTTTCCTGTTTGCCGTTGTCGGTGTTGGCTTTCTGCCATAGGCGGTATTGCGTGTAGTTGCCGGGAAAATCGTTCACCTGTCCGTTGCCTTTAAACACCAGTAAGTGGTCTACCACCTTGTCGGTGAAGTAGCGGTCGTGCGACACCACGATAACACAGCCCGGGAAATCCTGTAGATATTCTTCCAGGATTTGCAGGGTTTGGATGTCCAGGTCGTTGGTCGGCTCGTCGAGAACAAGGAAGTTTGGGTTTTGCATCAGCACTGTGCAGAGATAGAGCTTTCTCTTTTCGCCGCCGCTCAGCTTCCTCACGAAGTTGTGTTGCTGCTCGTTGGTGAACAGGAAGTGCTGCAACAGCTGTGAAGCCGAGATGTGCTTGCCCCCTCCCATATCGATATAGTCGGCAATGTCGCGCACCACGTCGATTACTTTTTGGTCGTCGCGGAACTGTAGTCCCTGCTGTGAGAAGTAGCCGAACCTCACTGTTTCGCCCACGACAAACTGTCCGCTGTCGGGCGGAACGAGCCCCAGCAGCATTTTCACGAATGTCGATTTGCCCGTGCCGTTGCTGCCAACGATTCCCATTTTCTCGAAGCGTGCAAAGTTGTAGTAGAAGTCATGCAGTATGACATTGTCGCCGAAAGCCTTTGATACATACTGTGCCTCAAAGATTTTCGAGCCTATGTAGACGTTTCTCGACTTGAGCCTTATCTGCCGTTCCTCAATTTTCTGCTTTGCGATAGCCTCGAGTTCGTAGAAAGCCTCTTCGCGATAGCGTGCCTTGTGGCCGCGTGCCTGTGGCATACGGCGCATCCACTCCAGCTCCTTTCGGTAGAGATTGTTGGCGCGTGCCACCTCTGCGCGTCGTGCGTCGATGCGTTGTTGTCGCTTTTCCAGATAGTAGGAGTAGTTGCCTTTGTAGTTGTATATCTGCCTGTCGTCGATTTCCAGAATACTGTTGCACACCCGGTCGAGGAAGAAGCGGTCGTGTGTAACCATGAACAATGTCTTGTTGCCTCGCGAGAGAAAGCCTTCGAGCCACTCGGTCATCTCGAGGTCGAGGTGGTTGGTGGGCTCGTCGAGTATCAGGAAGTCCGGGGCTGTGATCAGAACGTTTGCCAATGCCACACGCTTCTGCTGTCCGCCAGAGAGTTCCCCCATAGGTTGGTTAAGGTCGTTTATCCTCAGCTGCGTCAGTATCTGTTTGGCTTTGAGAATCTTCTCTTCGTCGCCCTGATGGTTGAAGCAGGCTTGCAGCACGCTCTCCTTCGGGTCGAAGACAGGTGCCTGTTCCAGAAAGCCCACCTTCAGGTCGCGCCGATAGATGATGCTGCCGCTGTCGTGCGACTCCTTTCCTGTGAGAATGTTCAGCAGTGTGCTCTTTCCCGTGCCGTTCTTTGCAATCAGTCCCACGCGTTGTCCTTCCGAAATAGAGAAGCTCACGTCGTCAAGCAGCAACAGCTCGCCAAACGATTTCGTCAGGTTCTGCACGTCGAGGTAAGGTATGTTAGCCATTGTCGCTCAACGATTGGTTAATTTGGTCTATGTAGTTCAGCAGCTCCTCTCTTCCCTGTCTTGTCTCAGCGCTTGTAATATAATAAGGTGGCAGAGACTCCCATGTGTCGAGCAGCTTGTCCATCCACGCCTTGGCATTGCTCCGTACCTTGCTTTGCGAGAGCTTGTCGGCCTTTGTGAAGACGATGGTAAAGGGCACATTGCTCTGTCCGAGCCAGTCAATGAACTCGCGGTCTACCTTCTGCTGCTCGTGGCGGATGTCTATCAGCACAAACACATTGACCAGCTGCTCGCGCTGAAGGATGTATTGCGCAATCATCTGTTCAAGCTGTTTCTGCATCTTTTTGCTGCTTTTGGCATATCCGTAGCCCGGAAGATCCACCAGATACCACTCCTTGTTGATGATGAAGTGGTTGATGAGCAGTGTCTTTCCCGGCATCGACGAGGTCTTGGCAAGCCCCTTGTGGTTGCAGAGCATATTTATCAGGCTCGATTTTCCTACGTTTGAGCGGCCTATGAAGGCATATTCGGCCTTGTTGTCGTTGGGACAACGGCTTACGGTTGGTGATGAAATGGTAAATTCTGAGGAGTTGATTTGCATTGCCATATAGGTAAAATAAGGTGAAATAAAGTTCTTTCGCCACTATTCATAATCGCTGCAAAGTTAGCATTTTATTGCCTCTTGGCAAAATAAAATTCCCAAATGCCTGCTATGTGGCTCAAATTTACTACTTTTGCTTGCCGAAACTATTTGTTTCAAACTTGAAGGTTAACGTTTATGAAGCACATCAGCTGGGGATTCATTGGTTGTGGCGAAGTCACAGAAAAGAAGTCTGGACCGGCTTTCAATGAGGTCAAGGGTTCGCATATCGAGGCTGTGATGAGCCGTCAGGCCCATAATGCCCGTTCGTATGCAGAGCGCCATCACGTGAAAAAGTGGTTCACCGATGCCCAGGAACTTATCGACGACCCCGAGGTCAACGCAATCTATGTGGCTACTCCGCCTGCTTCTCATGCCACATACGCTATCATGGCTATGCAGGCGGGTAAGCCGGTATATATCGAAAAGCCCCTCGCGGCAAACTATGATGACTGTGTGCGCATCAACCGTATCAGCGAACAGACCGGTGTGCCGTGCTTCGTGGCATATTACCGCCGCTACTTGCCCTACTTCCAACGCGTCAAGCAGATTATCTCCGACGGCACTATCGGCAAGCTTCTCAATGTTCAGCTCAGCTTTGTATGCCCTCCGCGGGCACTTGACTATCAGACTCAGGAGAACCTGCCATGGCGTCTTCAGTCGAAGATTTCGGGCGGAGGATATTTCTACGACCTTGCTCCCCACCAGCTCGACCTGCTTCAGGATATGTTTGGAGTCATTGTCCGGGCCCACGGTTACAAGGCTAACAGGGGCGGCCTCTACGATGTCGAGGATACCATAAGCGCGGTGTTCGAGTTTGAAAGCGGGCTTAGCGGCAGCGCGTCGTGGTGCTTTGTTGGGCATGAGAGTGCGCGCGAGGACCGCATCGAGGTCATTGGCGACAAGGGAATGGTGTCGTTTGCCGTCTACGATTATTCCCCGATAGAGCTCCATCTGAGCCAGGGCAAGCAGACCATCAGCGTTCCCAATCCGCCCTACGTGCAGTTGCCTATAATCAAAAGCGTGATTGAAGACCTGCAGGGAATAGGCATTTGCTCGAGCACCTGTATCAGTGCCACTCCCACCAACTGGGTCATGGACCGCATATTGCGTAAACTCTGACTACCTAAAACCAACCTCTGCCATGCTGAAGATACTGAAGTCGTCCATAGCCTTGCTGCTACTTGCTGCCGTCTTGCCGATGCAAGCACAGGAACGGCAGGATTCAGTGAGGTGGATGCGAGCCGACAGACCCCCGTCGGATATTCTGAGAGGATTGCAGTCACTCAACAATGTTGATACAACATACATAGAGCCGCAGCGTTACAACTTCACCGTGATGTTGCAGAACACCAATACCTATGAGGTTTACCGCCTGAAAACGCGCGACGGACTGTCAATCACCCTCGCGCCGGAGGTTACGGTGCGCGTGGGACCATACTTCGGATGGCGTTGGATATTCTTTGGCTACACCGTAGACGTGAAGCATCTCAACCTGAAAATGGACAATTCAACCCGTCAGGAGTACGGTTTCAGCATCTACAGCTCAAAGATCGGTGTCGACCTCTACCACCGCAAGACCGGCGACAACTACAAGATACGCAGCCTTTCGTTGGGAAACAATGTCAATACGCGTCCTCTCCGCAATGCTCCATTTGCCGGACTGACCTCTAAAATCACCGGTTTCAACGTCTATTATATCTTCAACCACCGCCGCTTTTCCTATCCGGCAGCCTTCAGCCAGAGCACTGTGCAGCGCCGCAGTGCCGGTTCGCCACTGCTCGGATTTGGTTTCACGCGGCAGTCGCTGTCGATAGAATGGGACAAACTCACCCAGATGGTTGAATATGTGCTTGGTCCCGAAGCCATGGATGGCATCGACAAGAGCAAGCTCTACGGCAAGGTGATATACACGGATGTATCTTTCAGTGGAGGCTACGCATACAACTGGGTGTTTGCCCACAACTGGCTGGCGGCAGCTTCGCTCAGCCTGGCAGTGGCCTACAAGCGTTCGGTGGGAGAGAACGAGCATGTGAAGTTCAACCTCCGCGAGTTTTCGTTCAACAATTTCAACCTCGATGGCATTGCCCGTCTGGGTCTGGTGTGGAACAACACGCGCTGGTATGCCGGGGCGAGTGCCATCCTCCACGGCTATTCCTACCACAAGGATGCCTTCTCTACCAACAATGCCTTCGGCTCAATAAACATTTACTTCGGCTACAACTTCGTAAAAAGAAAGCCAAAGAAGAAGAAATGGTGGCAGTGAGGCCATAAACGAATAACCTGAACAATAAAATGAAAAAGCAACTACAACTCATCGCAGTCACAGCAACACTGCTGCTTGCTTTTGCCGGACCATCGGCAAGAGCTTTCCAGCCATCCGGCAACACCGCTGGCAACGACCTTTGGCAGCAAGACAGCATAACAGCCGAACGGCTGTTAGGCAAGGCAGCCTCGCTGCCCGACACGGCAAACCTGATGATTTTCTTTGCCCGTGAGTTGCTCGACATACCATACGTGGGCCACACGCTTGACCGAAGCGACACCGAAAACATGGTCATCAACCTGCGCGAGCTCGACTGCACCACCTACATAGAAACCGTGCTGGCTCTCTCCATCTGCGCAAAGCAGGGCAAACGAGGCTTCCACGACTATGTGGCACAGCTGCGGCAGATACGCTACAAGCAGGGAGAACTGAGCTATGAGAATCGCCTGCACTACTACCAATGGTGGGTATGCGACAATCAGGACATGGGGTTCGTGCGTCAGATAGATACTCCTAATCCGCCGTTCACAGCCGTTCAGACTCTGAAGATAAACTATATGAGCACCTTCTACGACAGCTATGATATGCTGCGCCACCATCCGGAGCGCGTGGCAAGCCTGAAAGTGCTCGAGGATTCGACCAACGGCACGCGCGTGAGATACATCCCCACAAAGGCGCTCAAGAACACAAAGCTGCTTCGCAACACCATTCATGACGGCGACATACTGGCATTGGTGACTACCAAACGCGAGCTCGACACTTCGCATCTCGGCATTGCCGTGTGGCATGACGACGGGCTTCATCTGCTCAATGCGTCGTTGTGGCGTGGCAAGGTCATCGAAGAACCGCTCACCCTGCGCCAGTATATGCTGCGCAAGAAGACGCGCGTAGGCATAAGAGTGGCCCGACCGACAGTCAACGAGCGATAATTCGCACACTAATATATCACTAATTAAATTACAAAAAGTTATGGGAAACACACCAACTCCGCACATCGGAGCCCGCAAAGGCGAAATTGCCAAGACCGTAATCATGGCTGGCGATCCGCTGAGAGTTAAGTTTATGGCCGAGAATTACCTTGAGAATCCGGTACTGTTCAATAACGTTCGCGGTATGCTTGGCTATACTGGCACCTACAAGGGAAAGCCTGTCAGCGTGATGGGTCACGGCATGGGATGCGCCTCCTTGGCCATCTACACCTACGAACTGTTCAACTTCTACGATGTAGAAACCATCATCCGAGTGGGTTCGGCAGGCTCTATCAACACAGACCTAACCCTGGGCAACCTCGTCATCGCTATGGGAGCCTGCACCGACAGCAACTATGCCAGCCAGTATTGTCTGCCCGGCACGTTTGCACCTATCGCCGATTTCGACCTTCTGCGCAAAGCTGTTGAGACCTGCGAGGAGTACGGCTATAAGTATAAGGTGGGCAACTTGCTTGCCACGGATTTCTTCTACCACGACAATCCGCAAATGGACAAGTGGATGAAGATGGGTGTTCTGGCCGTTGAGATGGAAGTGGCAGCACTCTATATGAACGCTGCGCGAGCCGGAAAGCGTGCGCTTGCCATCTGCACGGTGTCTGACAGCATTATAACCGGCGAGAAAACAACAGCCGAAGAGCGCCAGACCACCTTCACAAACATGATGGACGTGGCCTTCCGGCTTCTCTGACAACTGCTCTCAGCCCCCCTCCCTTGGGGAGGGGTTGGGGGGGGGCCTGATAGCTATTCCCTGAAGAACCAAGACAGCAGCTTGTTGAGCCACGAGAATGTGAACCTGAACCATCGGAACGTGCTCACGGGTTTGCCGCCGAAGTTCAGTATAAACTCGCGCAGGCGGTTGTGCTTGTACGGCAACCCCACGTTCAAGAAGAAGACGTGCCGGTAGTGGTTGGAATAGCAGTCCTTTATCACGTTCCATGTGGTCATCCAGTTAGGTCGTAGCTGCCGGTAGCGTTTGTTGCGGGTGGCCTCGAACCAGATGTAAGCATTGTGTTGCGAGTACACCACGGCACTTCCGCCTACTATATGCTCTCTGTTGAAAGTCACGAAAATGTCGGCATCGCTGCTCTCGAACAGCTCCTGAAAGAACGTTTCCTTTGGTATGAAGCGCTGGAAGCGGAACCGGTAATAGGATTTCAGTATCTTGTAGAAGGCATGAACCTCGTCCTGAGTGTGAGCCTGACGAGTAATCAGTTGTTCGTGATGGGGACCGAAGATTATCTGCCGGGCCTTTTCGGTGAGTCGTTCCTCGGGCTTTCGGCTGTGCAGGGAATTGTGTATCTGCATCCATGTGACGGGAAAGAAGCCGTTGCGACGGAAATGTCGGTAGCCAAACATCTTCTTGCTGAGGTTGCTGAACTCGATATAGAAGCACAGATGACGGTGGAACTCTTTAGTGACAGCATCGAGCATGAACCCGAAGAGCTGCTCTCTGTCTGCTCCTTCGGCATACCATCCCTCGCTGTAGGCACGTCCCTGCGTGAACACGTAGGGCGGTATCCAGGCTCCACGGCGGCGAAGCATGGTCAGCAGATTGGCCACGACGTTGCCCTGCGAGTCCTCCACGACGACCATATATGGCTGAAGACCGTCGGTGTGCTCAATCATGGCAAAGAGCCGCGAGCTGTGAAAGAAATTGCTTTCGCTCAGCTCAGGCAGTTCGCAGCTGCGGGAGATCAGTCGAGTTGAATAGTTTTCCACATGGCAAAAATAGTAAATGTTTTCTAAAATGCAAGTCTGCACTTCGCGATTTCCTTATTTATTGCTACTTTTGTGGGTGTAAACCATTTTCCAGACGATGAGGATAGTGATGATAGGAGCCGGCAATCTGGCTACTCAACTGGCGCGTTCGCTGCCTGCCGCAGGCCATGAGGTGGTGCAGGTGTATAGCCGCAGCCGTGAATCGGCGGAGCTGCTTGCCGGCAGGATGGGCTGCGAAGCCGTTACGGAGCTTGCGGCAGTAAGGCCCGATGCCGATGTTTATGTTTTTGCGGTGAAGGACAGTGTGCTTTCGCAGCTCGTTGCTGCGCTGCCGCAGTGTGGCGACGACAGTGTGCTTGTTCACACCGCAGGCAGTATGCCGATGGATTTGTTTGCCTCGCGGAGCGAGCACTACGGCGTGTTCTATCCCATGCAGACCTTCTCTAAGCAGCGCGATGTAGACTTCAGGCAAATCCCTGCCTTCATTGAAAGCAGCGATGCGTTCAGCCATGACGTGCTGTGCGCCTTGGCCTCGTCGCTTTGCGACAGGGTGGTGGAGATGTCGACAGAAGACCGCCGCTACCTGCATCTTGCCGCTGTGTGGGCCTGCAACTTCGTGAACCACTGCTACGACATCACCTCAGAGGTGCTCAGCAGCCACGGCATACCCTTCGACGTAATGCTGCCGCTTATCGACGAAACCGCTCGCAAAGTGCATGAACTCGCGCCGAAGCAAGCTCAGACAGGCCCGGCAGTGCGCTACGATACCAATGTCATGGCCCGGCATATAGCTCTCATGGCAGGAGAGCCGCAGCTGCAACAGCTCTACAAAGCCCTTTCGGAAAGTATTCACAACCGTTTCAGCAACGACAGAAAACAATGATAAACTACGATCTGAGCAAGATACGAGCCATAGTGTTCGATGTTGACGGAGTTCTCTCCTCGTCAACAGTACCTACCGATGGCGAAGGCGAGCCCCTGCGCACTGTCAACATCAAGGACGGCTATGCCATACAGCTGGCCCGCAAGATGGGGATGCACATCGGAATAATCACCGGCGGTAGGTCGGCGGCAATCGAAAACCGCTACCGCAGGCTCGGCGTCGACGACATATTCATGGGCTGTGCGGTGAAAATCGAGACGTGGAACGGCTTTCTCGAGGCTCACGGACTGTCTGCCGAAGAGGTGATATACGTGGGCGACGACATTCCTGACTATGAGGTGATGCTTGCCGCAGGCTGTCCCTGCTGTCCGCGCGATGCCTGTTCGGACATCAAGGCAATCTCAGTATATGTCAGCAACATGGATGGCGGACATGGCTGCGGGCGCGACATCATAGAGCAGGTGCTGCGTGCGCAAGGCAAGTGGCTCAGCAATGCCAAGGCTTTCGGGTGGTAATAGGCTGCATGATACACCTTGTCACTGCACTTTTTGCAACAAGCGAAACATAAATATATGTATTATAAATATGTATAAAATAATCTTAGCAAGCAATTCGCCACGGCGGAAGGAACTTCTCCGTGGTCTCGACATAGAGTTCAGAGTAAAGATAATTGATGGTATCGACGAGAGCTATCCGGCTGACTTGCCTGCCCACGACACGGCGGAGTATATTGCGGTAAAGAAAGCCGAGGCTTACAAAGCCGTGATAGGCAGCGACGAACTTGTCATAACGGCTGATACCGTTGTAGTGGTAGACGGCGAGGTGCTGGGCAAACCAACCGACGAAGCCGATGCCAAGCGTATGTTGGCAAAGCTGAGCGGCAAGACCCATCAGGTGGTTACGGGCGTCTGCCTCACTACTGACAGCCGTCAGCACCATTTCTCAGTGACTACCGATGTGAGCTTCAAGGTTCTTGCAGACGCAGAGATAGATTATTATGTGTCGCACTATCATCCTTTGGACAAGGCCGGAGCCTACGGCATACAGGAATGGATAGGCTATATCGGTGTGAGAGGGCTCAACGGAAGCTACTACAACGTGATGGGGCTGCCCGTACAGCGCATCTATGAAGAGCTGAAAAAATTCTGAGCTTGCTGCACTAATTCTGCTTCGACACGGACCTGTTGCACCTTGTACAGTGCTTTTTGCCGCTGGAAGTTTCTCCGCGAGCAAAGCAAGAGTCATTAACTGTCAGTATTTCAATAAATAGTAAAAGTAAAATCACGTATTTGCATAAAATAAATAAGAAATTAAAAAAATATTAAAAATTCTTGCGTTTATTGCGTCAAATATCTTATTTTTGCACTATACATTATTTTAAACCTAATATACTGTACAACCTATGGCAAAGTATAACCTTACAGAGACCAAAGAGAAGAAAGCCACTTATCGAAGCCTTGTGAGTCCACGGCTGATGGACGAGCTGAAGGATAAGATACTTGACATCATTCTCTTCCAACAGAAATACAAGGAGAAAGGGTATTCTGCAAAGAAACTTGCCGAAGACCTGAACACAAATACGAGGTATATTTCGGCTGTAGTCAATGTACGGTTTCATGCAAACTACACTTCCTTTGTCAATAAATTCAGGATTGAGGAGGCCATGACGCTGCTGACAGACAAGCGTTACCAAGACCTGAACATGGAGGAGATAAGCGATATGGTGGGGTTTGCCAACCGGCAGTCGTTCTATGCGTCGTTCTATCGGATCAACGGCATCACTCCAAGAGAATATAAGTTACAACACTTCAAGCAGCATCCGGCTGACGAGGTGAAGAAAAAGAAGAAAAAGAAAACCAAGAAATAAACTTTCAGCGACGTTGAAGATGCTTCAATGTCGCTGATTTTCAATTTTATAGAAATGAATATGAAACAAATACTCACAGAAGTGCCATTCGCAGTTAGCGATGAGGAGTTTGCCGACATACAGATGCTGCGCTACAAAGTGGAGGGATTTGGCAAACTGTCGCTCCAACAGAAATGTTACGTTTATTGTCTCGCCAAGGCAACGCTCTTCGGACGCGACATAACGTTCGACCAGTTTGGCCGTTACAACCTGCGTATCCGCCGTTTGGTGGAATGGATTTATGCCGGAGGTGAGCCCACGGACAACACCGAGGAGTGGCAGAAGTTGGTTGTTTACATGAAGCGGGTGTGGTTCTCAAATGGCATCTACCATCACTATGGCAGCGAAAAGATTATACCCGACTGCGGTCGGCAGTTTGTCAGCGAGCGCATAGCCACGCTCGTGGAAAGCGGAAAGCCACTGCCTGAAGGTGAGAGCATGGAGAGCATCGAGGGCGAGTTGCTGCCTGTGATGTTCGACCCGACTCTGCTGCCGAAGAAAGTGAACAAGGCGCATGGCGAGGACATCGTTATGACTTCGGCCTGCAACTTCTACGATGGGGTGACGCAACAAGAAGCAGAGGACTTCTACAACTCCCTGCGCACCGATGAGGCTGAACCGCCATCGTGGGGACTAAACACCACGCTCGTTAAGACCGCAGACGGAAAGCTGACCGAGCAGGTATGGCACCTTGGAGGTCGCTATGGTAAGGCTCTGAAGCCCATTGTCTACTGGCTCGAAAAGGCTTCTCAATATGCAGAGAACGACCGACAGAAGCGCATTATCAGCCTGCTTGTCGACTATTACACTACTGGCAACTTGCGCACATTCGACCGCTATTGCATAGAGTGGGTGAAGGAACTCGATGGCGATATAGATTTTGTGAATGGATTTATAGAAGTCTACAACGATCCGCTGGGACTCAAGGCTGCGTGGGAGGGCATTGTGGAGCTGAAAGACCAAGTGGCAACACAGCGCACGGCTACCATCAGCAGCAACGCACAGTGGTTTGAGCAGAACAGTCCCGTTGACCCACGCTTCAAGAAGGCCGAAGTGAAAGGCATATCGGCAACAGTCGTGGAGGCCGTTATGCTCGGAGGAGAGGAATATCCGTCGAGTGCGATAGGCATCAACCTGCCTAATGCCGACTGGATAAGAGCCCGTCATGGCAGCAAGAGTGTCACTATAAGCAACCTCACGAAAGCTTATGCCGATGCTGCCAAGGGCAACGGCTTCCGCGAGGAGTTCGTCATCGACCAGCCAACGATAGACCTTATAAACCGATGGGGGCATCTCTGCGACGACCTGCATACCGACCTGCACGAATGTCTCGGGCATGGAAGCGGACAGTTGCTGAGCGGTGTGTCGCCTGACGCACTGAAAGCCTATGGCAATACCATTGAGGAGGCACGTGCCGACTTGTTCGGGCTATATTATATTGCCGACCCGAAGATGGTTGAACTGGGATTGCTGCCGGATATGGAAGCCCATAAGTCGCAGTATTACACGTATATGATGAACGGTCTGCTGACGCAGATGGTAAGGATAAAGCCCGGTCATGTGATAGAAGAAGCCCACATGCGCAACCGTGCCCTGATAGCGCGTTGGGTGCTGGCTCATGGCGGCGATGCCGTGCAGCTGGTTGAACGCGACGGGAAGACCTTTGTCGCCATATCGGATTATGCCCGTCTGCGGCAGCTTTTCGCAGAGCTTCTTGCCGAAGTTCAGCGCATAAAGAGCGAGGGAGATTTTGATGCCGCACGGGAACTGGTTGAGAGCTATGGCGTAGCGATTGATGCCAGGCTCCACGAAGAGGTCCTTTCGCGCTACAAAAAGCTCAACCTTGCACCTTATAAGGGATTTATCAATCCGAGATTTTCGCTTGTGAAAGATGAAAGAGGCGATGTGGTTGATGTTGCAGTGAGCTATGACGAGAGCTACACTGAGCAGATGTTGCGCTACAGCAAGGAATACAGCACTCTCTGATGTGTCGGGCTGTATTTTAGGACTTTCTTAAATGGATAATATGCAAATGGAAACAGACATACAGGATACGTTGAAGCAGATTAAGCGGTCGTTCCACACGCGGATGAACGGTGTTGCTTCGCAGTCGATGCGCCAGAAAGGACTCGACTATAAGGTGAACTGGGGTGTGGCACTGCCGCATCTGCGTGAGATGGCAGCCGAGTATCAGCCCAGCTACTCGCTCGCTGTAGAGCTGTGGAAGGAAAACATTCGCGAGTGTAAGATTTTGGCAACTATGCTTATGCCGCCGGCTGAGATGCCGGAACAGCTGGTTGAGCTGTGGATGGAGCAGACCAAGAGCCAGGAAATAGCTGAGATGGCTGTCTTCAACCTGTATCAGCATCTCGACTATGCACCGCAGATGGCTTTCCGATGGATTGCTTCCGACGACAGCATCCGCCAGCTGTCGGGCTATCAGCTGCTTGCTTGCCTGTTCGGCAAAGGGCTGATACCCGATACGAGAGGAGTGAATGAGTACATTGATCAGGTTAAGGTCACGCTTGCGGGCACCGATACCGCAGTGAGTCATGCTGCAATGAACAGCGTTAACCGCTTCTGCCAGCTTGGTCCCGAGTACGAGCAGATAGCATCGAAAGCCCTGTCAGAGTATGGCTTTTAGCTGGTTGGCGTGTCATAGAACTTTCCTTTCACTCGGCAATGTCCGCAAAAAAGCAAGCTCTTTTGCACGCATTGCACTCGTTTTGCTTAACTCTGACTTCGTCTAAGTTACTTTCACTCGGCAATGTCCGCAAAAAAGCAAGTACTTTTTTGCACGCGTTGCACTCGTTTTGTTTAACTTTGTAGCATGAAAATAAACATCAATTGGAAGAAGTTCCTTCTGTTTTTTGTTGTCATTGGCGGCTTGCTGTTGATTACCGAGTCGTTTTGGATGACATTAGGAATTGTTTTGCTGCTGTTTGTCGTTGACCATTTCCTTCAGGAATACGACAAGAAACAGGCTGGGAAACGAAACGGAAAGAACCAATAATCGTCAGGTATGCATAAGCTAAAAGAATTATATCGCTCATGGAGCGGAGAACTGCCAGTGTCGGTAACAAAGCTTGAGGGGGCGGGTAGTAACCGCTTGTATTTCAGGATGGTAGGTGGTGATGGCCGAAGCGTTATTGGAACCGTAGGAACAAGCAGAGAGGAGAACCACGCTTTCATTTATCTTGCCAAACATTTTGCCGAGCAACAGCTGCCAGTGCCACGAGTGCTGACTGTGGATGATGACGAAATGCGCTACATCCAGGAAGATCTTGGCGGCCAGTCGCTGTTCGATGCCATAAGCCGAGGACGCGGCAAAGGAGGCTGCTATGATCGGGAAGAGACAGCCTTGCTGCTTCGGACGATAAAGAAGCTCCCTGCCATGCAGTTCCAAGGTGTTGCGGCAATCGACTGGAGCAACTGCTATCCGCAGCCCGAGTTCGATCACGACGGTGTGATGTTCGACCTGAACTATTTTAAATATTGCTTTCTGAAAGCCACTCAGATTGATTTCAACGAGCTGAAGCTCGAAGCCAGCTTCCGCCTGTTGGCCAAAGACTTGCTCAATGAGCAAACAGAGGGCTTCCTTTATCGTGATTTTCAGGCGCGCAACGTGATGATTGACGATGAAGGCAATCCCCATTTCATAGATTTTCAGGGTGGTCGCAAGGGACCGTTCTACTATGATTTGGCTTCGTTTCTGTGGCAGGCTTCTGCTAAATATCCTGCCAACCTGCGTCGTCGGTTGCTCCGCGTCTACCATGATGAGCTGAGCAGATATGTGGAAGTACCCTCGGTGCATCACTTCGTCGAACGCCTGTCGCTCTTTGTGCTCTTCCGCACACTGCAGGTGCTGGGGGCTTACGGCTTCCGCGGGTATTTTGAGCGAAAGAAGCATTTCCTTGATAGCATACCTCCGGCAATCAACAATCTGCGCCAACTGATTGCTTTCAACGACAACAGAGCTCAGCATAGCAGGCGTGTGCCATTTCCATATCCATATCTGATGGATGTGCTGCGTCGGTTGACAGAGGCTTTCCCGGTAGAGAAGAAAGAACTCGCTGGTGAGAAAGCTGACAACGTGCCCTCGCTTGTAGTGCGTATATTCAGTTTCTCATATAAGAAAGGTATTCCCCAAGACCCTACAGGCAACGGTGGAGGATATGTTTTTGACTGTCGAAGCACACACAACCCAGGACGTTATGAGCCTTACAAGAAGCTGACGGGCCTGGACGAGCCAGTGATACGCTTCCTCGAGGACGATGGCGAGATACTGGAATTCTTACAGAGCGTGTACCGATTGGCCGACAAACACGTCGAGAGGTATATAGAACGTGGCTTCACGTCGCTGATGTTCTGCTTTGGATGCACCGGCGGACAGCATCGTTCGGTTTACAGTGCGCAGCACCTGGCCGAGCATATACATCGGAAATATGGAGTGAAAGTGTTGCTGTGCCACCGCGAACAGGGTATCACACAAACGTTAGGAGAGTAATTCAGGCTTTGGCACAAGCGAAACTTTAAATATAAAAGCATGAAACAAGCAATGATATTTGCGGCTGGACTGGGAACGCGTCTCAAACCGCTTACCGACAAGATGCCGAAGGCACTGGTGCCTGTTGGCGGGGTGACGTTGCTCGAACACGTCATAACCCGTCTGAAAGCGGCTGGATATGTGAGAATAGTGGTCAATGTGCATCATTTTGCCAGTCAGATAGTTGATTTCCTTGCGGCTAACGATAATTTCGGGGTGGATATAAGGATAAGTGACGAAAGCGAGCAGTTACTCGAGACGGGTGGGGGAGTGCGCAAGGCTATTCCACTGTTTGCCGACGACGAGCCGGTGCTGATTCATAACGTAGACATCCTCGACAATGTAGATTACAACTGGTTTGCACGCCAGCACCTGAGCGACGAAGATGCGGTGTTGCTGGTGAGCCGCCGAGCTACGTCACGTTACCTTATCTTCGACAACGCTATGCGGCTGATGGGCTGGACTAACACGGCCACAGGCGAGATTAAGAGCCCATACGAGTGGATGCGCACTGCTGACGGCCTTGAGATAGACAGCAACACCATGAGCTGTCGGCTTCGCACAGACAATCGGCCCACCTCGTTGTCGCAGCGGCACTCGCCAAACGCTTCGCGCACGTTCTACCTGTTTGCGTTCTCGGGAATACACAGCTTCTCGCCGCGCCTGTTCCCACTCATGCAGCAGTTCCCTGACCGCTTCTCAATCATCGACTTCTACTTGCAAACGTGCCACCGAGCTAAAATCGTTGGTTGCGTAAAAAACGACCTGAAGATGATTGATGTAGGAAAACTCGACTCGCTCGACAAGGCTGAGAAGTTCCTTATGGAGGGATGATACCCAACTATGGTCTATCCACAATCCCCCTTCACCCCTCACAATATAAAACAAAGAGGGGCTTTTTCTTTGTAAATCGCTCGGTTAATAGTAACTTTGCCGAACATATTAAAAGAATAATATCATAACTCATGCAACAGAAGATAATAATCCTTGATTTCGGTTCGCAGACCACTCAGCTCATAGGCCGTCGTGTGCGAGAGCTTGACACGTTCTGCGAGATTCTGCCTTACAACAAATATCCTGAGGACGACAGCGAGGTGATAGGAGTAATCCTGAGCGGCTCGCCATACAGCGTTCACGACCCAGAAGCCTTCAAGGTAGACCTGAGCCGCTTTGTGGGCAAAGTGCCGGTGCTGGGCATCTGCTATGGCTCGCAATACATCTCTTATGCTAATGGCGGAAAGGTCGAGAAGACAGACTCGCGAGAGTATGGACGTGCCCACTTGCAGACTGTCGACACTGCCAATCCCCTGTTCAAGGGCTTCGAGCAGCACTCACAGGTGTGGATGAGCCACGGCGACACCATCACCGCCATTCCTGAGGGCTACGAGTGCATAGCATCTACAGCTGACGTGAAGTATGCAGCCTTTGCAAAGAAAAGACCAACCGACGGCAGCAAGGGAGTGTGGGCTGTGCAGTTCCATCCCGAGGTGTTCCACACGTTGCAGGGGTCGCTGCTCTTGAAGAACTTTGTGGTAGACATCTGCGGTTCACGGCAGCAGTGGAGTGCAGCCTCGTTCATCGATACCACGGTGGCAGAGCTGAAGCAGCAGATTGGTACCGACAGGGTAATCCTCGGACTTTCCGGCGGAGTCGACTCTTCGGTGGCTGCCGTTCTGCTCAACAAAGCCATAGGCAGCAACCTCACCTGCATATTCGTTGACCACGGAATGTTGCGCAAGAACGAGTTTCAGCAGGTCATGGATGACTATCGCGGACTCGGCCTCAATGTAATAGGCGTTGACGCGAGCGAGAAGTTCTTTACCGACCTCGCCGGAGTCACAGATCCCGAGACGAAGCGAAAGATTATTGGCCGCGACTTCGTTGAGGTGTTCAATGCCGAGGCTAAGAAGATTACAGATGCGCGATATACCCCGACCGCATAGAGTCGCTCAACATCACGGGCAAGGTCATCAAGAGCCACCACAACGTAGGTGGACTGCCCGAAGAGATGCATCTCAAGCTGTGCGAGCCGCTCAAGTGGCTGTTCAAGGACGAGGTGCGTCGTGTGGGCCGCCAGCTCCAGATGCCCGAGCATCTAATCAGCCGCCATCCCTTCCCGGGACCGGGACTGGCAGTGCGCATACTGGGCGACATCACACCCGAGCGAGTGAGAGTGCTTCAGGATGCCGACGACATCTACATCCGTTCACTCCGAGAGTACAAGTGCGACGATGGCGATATATTATATAATAAGGTATGGCAGGCCGGAGCTGTGCTTCTCGCCACGGTTCGCAGCGTGGGAGTGATGGGCGACGAGCGTACCTACGAGAACCCCGTAGCACTGCGAGCCGTAACCAGCACCGATGCCATGACAGCCGACTGGGCCCACCTGCCTTACGACTTCCTTGCAAAGGTGAGCAACGAGATTATAAACAAGGTGAAGGGAGTAAACCGCGTTTGCTATGACATCTCTTCAAAACCACCATCGACAATAGAGTGGGAGTAGTCCTCCGACCTCTTTCACACCGCTGCCCAACGTATCCGGCAGCACCCTAAACAAATATGAGCCATATCCACAAAACGATATGGCTCATAATTTTTATCTATATGATAGCAATTCTATTATGGTAGCTTACTTGGTTATAAAATATCCTAATGCTACTGCCATAATTCCTAATCCCAAACTGCCAATCACATAGAGCGAGAACAAAATGTAATTATTGGCTTGTAGCAGAGTCAGTCCTTCTTTTGAGAACGTTGAAAATGTAGTGAATCCCCCACAAAAGCCAACCATAAGGAACAGAGAGAAAGATGGAGATAAATGATGGAAACGGCTCGTCAGTCCCCATAGTATTCCAATTAAAAGGCAGCCAGCAGTATTGACTGTAAATGTTCCCCATGGAAATCCATTACGTGCCTGGCATAAGAAAAGTGATATCAGGTAACGGCAGATGCCGCCAATACCACTACCAATACCAACAATAACGATATCTTTAATCATTTGCTATTAATTCTGAATTGTCTGTTTCACTTTATAAACAACAGGTATATTCCAGAGCGGTTCTTTCGCTTTTACTTGTTTATTCATACAAAAGTACATATAATACTCCGCATTTATATCTAAGAGTTCTGAAATTATCCGCTCATAATGTTTAATTTTGCAACAGAGCAGTGATAGATTATCTTATTGTGGCGGCTCTGTATATGTGGGAGTAGTCAGTAATGCTGCTGTTGCGTCTTTTTTCGGATATAAAACGTCTAAAAAAGGAGGGTGAGATATGAAGTATGTTGATATGCTGCTGAGCTTGGTGTTTGCCTGGTTTGTCCTGGCTGAATGGTGTGAGGGTGGCTCTCTGCTTGTTCCGATGGTGCTGGCTCTTGGCCGCATCGGTCTGTCGGTTGCCATGTGGATTAGGAGCAGGTGGCTGCTGTGGTTCGCACTGATATATACATTCCTTGTGGCATACGACTATGCTGCTCCCTCGCTGTTCAGCTCAACCTGGGTTGTGGTGCCGTTGGTTAGGATGACAGATGCCGTGTGCCAGCTGTTCACGGGCCAGCCAGATACGTTCTACCACGACTACTGGTTCTCGCACAATAAGACTTCAGGGCTGTTGGTGGCATCAGTCTGGTATGTGTGGCTGTTGCTCGTGCCGCTGTCGTGCGGCTTGTGGCTCACATGGCGTAGGCGAGCCTATCGGTCGCTGAAGAATATGCTGAGCAATAAGTGGGTACTGATGTTCGCTGGCGCGTCGATGGTGGTATGCTTTTTCTATGCTGCTCAGAAGCAGGCTTTCCAGGTGTCGGCCTTATGGCTCTGGGTGCTGTCGCTGGCACTGGTGCCTTTGTTCTGTATTGGAAAAGCCGACAGCATAGATGTGGTGGATATTGAAGAAAGGATACGTAAGATGCTGAAGGCGATTCGTCGGAGGGTGGTTGAAGGCGTGCCCGAACGTGGCGAGTTTCCGCCCATAGAGATGACAACGGAGTATGCAACCGCAAAAGGAACATCTTTTCTGAGGATAAAGGTTATTCCTCCACCATGTCAGTTTAGCGGTAGCGATGAGTTGCGCGACATAGTGTTCCAGGTTGGCAACAGCCAGTCGCCGTATATAAGCAGTCGCCTTGTTGTCGTGGGAACCAAGCAAGAGATACTGGACAAACTGGCTTCCACCGAGTTCCTTCGCGAATTGGTAGATGCTGTCCCAGACATGGAAGAAAGCTTGCGTGATGTTTAAATAACAGAATTGTCTAACCATTATAAGTAAAAGGAGGACGAATTATGACCACACTTGAAGGAGTTAATCCGCAGATGATAGCTAATAATTTGAAGCCCTATCAGCCCACGCATCCCGGTGAGGTATTGAAGGACGAACTGATATACCGTGGCATCTCGCAACGTGGACTGGCGAAGGAGATAGGCGTATCCTATTCTGCCTTCAACGAGATGTTGAACGGCAAGCGGGCGCTTAGTCCCGAACTGGCCATGATGATGGAGGCAGCTCTCGGTGTGGATGCCGCTCCCCTGCTGGCTATGCAGAACGAATATGACATGCTGATGGCCGAGCGCGATGCCTCGTTTATGGAGAAGCTAAAGCAGATTCGCCGCATTGCTGCTATTTTCTAACAAATTGTCATTTTGAAGTCTTTTTGTTTATTTTGACAAGGTCTTGTGCTGACTTTCGTAGAATAATTGTAACTTTGTACAAAAAGGTAGCGTAAGCAATCTTCGATATTAAAGACAATGAAAGTGGTTAAGACAACAATGAACAGGATGTCAAGAATATCTTAGTCCTCAAAAATGCGTTTGAAAAGACAAGAAAACAAATGAAAGTAAATGCGCTAAGTATCAATGCTTTAAGCGATAATTTGAATTTTCCAATGTTTGCTAAACTCACTCTTAAAAAGACATAAAAGACTGTTTCTTGTTTCCGTTTTGTTTCTCGTTTCTCGGTTTGTTTTCTTATCTTTACATCAGTTTTCCGAAGTAAGGGAAGAGAAAGAAAAGCAAATGTCAGCATAGGAACCCATATCTGACATGAACTTTCAACAAGAGGGAGAAAGACCCTCCAATGTAGCAGAATACAAAAACAAAATAACACTTCATACATCATGGCAAGACCAAAGAAACAAGTAAAGCTGAAAGAGCCGATTAAAATTCGGTTGAAGTCGCTCGCAGATGGCAACAAGAGCATCTATCTTGACATCTACTATAAGGGAGTGAGGAAGTATGAATACCTCAAACTCTACCTCGTCCCCGAAATCAACCCTGTCTGCAAGGAACAGAACAAGCAGACTATGGCGGTTGCAGAACGCATCAAGGCTGAGCGCATCAAAGCCCTGCATGGTCATGGCATACAGGACTGGGAGACAGTAAAACAAGGCTCGATGCTTCTTACCACATGGATAAAGAAGTATTGTGAAGGTGGTGTCGGCATCAAGAAGTCAACGCTCCATTGCCGTGTGGAAATGCTGCACACCGTGGAGAAGTATCTTGACGAGACAAACAAAGGCTTCATTTCTCTTGAAGAGGTCAATGCGGAGTTCTGCCGTGGATATGTGAAGTTCTTGCGTAACTTCCCAAACTCCCATATCAAGTATGGCGAGCCAAGACCTATCAGCGAGAATACGGCAAGCCGATACCTCGGAATGTTCTCCACTGCTCTCAACAACGCTGTGCGACAAGGCATTATCCGCAACAACCCTATGAAGGAACTTGATGCACGTGAGCGCATCCAACCCAAGGATGGCAAGAAAGAGTATCTGACCATTGAGGAACTTCGCACCCTCATGGCTACGGACAGTTATCGTCCGGAAGTCAAGGAGGCTTTCATCTTCGCCTGTTTTACTGGATTGCGATTAAGCGACATGTACCGTCTTGCTCCGATGCACATCTTCAAGACCGCTGACGGAAAGGGCGAATACATAGACATGGAAATGCAAAAGACGGAGAAGCCTGTTATAATACCTCTCTCGGAAGAGGCTAAGCGGTGGTTGCCAAAGTCAAGAGGAAATGATATTCCTTTCTTTGATATACCAACCACACAGACCGTTATAGGCAGAGCACTCCGCAAATGGGCGGAAGCAGCTGGCATTGAGAAGCATATCTCATTCCATTGCTCACGGCACACGTTCGGAACGATGATGCTCACGCTCGGTGCAGACCTTTTTACCACAAGCAAGCTGATGGGACATTCCAACATTCAGACCACGGAAATCTATGCTAAAATCGTGGATAAGAAGAAGGAGGAAGCCATCAACCTCATTGACGGTATGTTCACATAAATCATTGACAACGAAAATATATAGAGACATGACAATAACTATCAGACAAAAGGCACTTGCCAACGACAACATAAGCTTGTATCTTGACATTTACGATGGTGGCAAGCGCAAGTTTGAATTTCTTTCCCTCTATTTGTTGCCGGAGGTTGATGCAGAGACCAAAGCAAGAAACGAAGAAACATTGCAACGTGCTCACCATATAAGGGCAGAGCGTATTCTTCATCCAGAGACAATCCCAGAGGTAGGTCACTTGATGATTGTGAAGGAAATCCCCAATGACGAGTCTCCCGAAGTCTTGGACTGGATCCAGACTTACATTGACTGGATGAGCGACAATACAGACTACTCCAAGGCTATTGTTGACCAATCAAAGTATCTGAAATACCTAATGAGCGAGTTCCTTGCCAACAAGCGCAGACCTCACATCACTCTGAGGAAGTTCGACAAGGCATGGTTCAAGGCTTTCTTCCTTTGGTTGAAGAACGACTATGTACCACAGAAGTATGTACGAGTTGAAGCCAAGCCTTTGTGTGAAGGCTCCCTTCACAATGTTCAACAGCGCATAGTGGCGGTGTTCAACAAGGCGGTCAAGTTCGGTAAGTTGAAGGCTAACCCTTTCTACCAGTTGGAGAAGTCAGACATCTTCCCCAAGCCAAAGTCATCACATAAGCAGTATCTCACTCCCGATGAACTGAAAAGGTTCATGGCTTCAGATGAGAGAAGTCCAGGAGTTGCAGAGACACAAAAAGCTTTCGGTTTCGCCTGTCTGACAGGACTTCGTATCAGCGACATCAAGGCTCTGCGATGGAGTGACATCAAGAGAAACAAGGTAACGAACACGCTTGTAATCGTCCAGAAGAAAACCAAGACTCTCAATGCCGTACCAATCGGCAATACCGCCTTGTCATGGATGCCACCCAAATGCGATGATGATTTTGTATTTCACCTTCCTGCCAAGGCTAATGTGGATGCCGCTCTCAAACGTATAGCCCAAAAGGTGGGCATTGAGAAGAATATCTCTTTTCACTGCGCCCGACATACGTTCGGAATTTTGGTGCAGGCGGTTACTGGCAACATTGAGACTACCAAGAAGCTGATGGGACACAAGTCGCTCAAATCCACCGCCATCTATGCAGATGTGCTGACGAATGAAAAGGTAAAGGCTGTTGACAACACGAAGAAAGCCTTTCGAGGTCGCAAACAGCGTGAGGAGAACAAGCAGATACCGAGGACAAAGCGGACAGCAGCCACCAACACCCATCCACGCAGAATAACTTTTTTACAGGATAACAAGTAAACAGAACTTTTCAGGATAACAACCAGTTAAATTCACTTTTGTAGTTTCCTTTTTTCGGGCAGGGATTTCTCTCTGCCTTGGGGGACTACACTTTCAAAGCAAGCAGTACAACGAATCACAAACAATTAAATTACAGGTTAATGAACAAAACTATCGACACCGAGACTCTTCTCTTGAAGGTAGAGTCACATGAGCACCGCATTGGGATAATGGAGAATCTTCTCCGTGATGCCAAGCAAGTATTGACACTGGAGGAAGCTGCCTTATTCATGGGTATATCAAAGAGTAGTCTCTACAAGATGACACACAAGCATGAACTTCCGTTCTTCCGTCCCAACGGCAAGATTATATACTTTGAAAAGTCCGAGCTTTTGAACTGGATGCGCCAGAACCGCAGTATGTCCGAGGCTGAGACCAAGGCTGCAGCGACCAAGCACATGAGTGAACTTTGTAAATAGACATGGCAATGATGAAGGACGATATTTCCCATGAGGAGTACAGAAGCAAGTTGGCGAATGTCGCTGACCTTGCCGTGAGCTACATCAATACTGGCAACGGCTACTTTCGGATGCGTGATGCTTTCAATCAGCTTGCCGAACAATGCGGAGCCAACAAGGGCATCAATGATGAAGCAACTGTCGGCAGAAGAAAACTTCTTGCCCAGTCTGTTTGCATTGAGTGCATTTCACGATTAAGCAGCCATTTTAATGACAGGTTGCAAGGCGAGCTCTATGTTATAGCAGAGGACATTTCCCCAAGGCGAGGACGGCACAGATGATTTTCTCTTTACTGAGAAAAACAGTCTTGCCATTTATGGTTATAATATTCAAAATTTACAGAAGATGGATAAACAAAAGATACATTACTGCTTCACGCTGTCCGATGTACAGATGGAGTATCTTCGCTGCAAGAAGTACAAGATTGACCGCATGGAATGCTTCATGTCTCTTGCCTCTCTTGCTGAACGTGAAACAACACTTGTTTCTATCAGCAAGACCCAACAAGTGGAAATCTTGTGTGGGCAATGTATGGTTGACAATACCCAACTTGCCAAACTCTGGGATAAAGACCGCAAGACCGTACCCAAACTTTTACAGGCAATGGAGGCTGTGGGCATTTCCTCTTCACAAAAAGTTGGAGACAACCGCATCATTACCCTGCATTCCCTCTCTGGTTGGTATGTGGACGGAAGATTTGTCAAGAACGGCTTTTCATTGAAACGCAATGCGGATGGCTCTACAATCATCCACACGGAAGTTCCACAAACAAGAGTAATTGTTACGACAACGGAGGATGATACAAAGTCGGACAAGGAAGATGGGCATTCTGCCAATGGAATATCCGATACTGACAACAAGGGCAATTCTTCTACAGCAGATATTTCTTCTTCCCTATATTCGACTTCATCTAATGACAACAGAAGCGTGGGTAAGGTCGGAATGAATGGCAATCTTTCCGATGCTGTTACAGGTAGAATTTCCCCACAACAGAATTACTCCAGACAGTCTGTTGGCAATCCTTCTTCCCTGCAAGAAGCAGATGCCAAACAGAATGAGGGAGAACACAACACATATCCACAGCATCTGGCAGGAGGACAAACACAACAGTCTAACGGTTCTAATAACAATGGTTACAAGCCTAACGACTCCCATAACGGCAATCAATAGGCATTCAGAGGCTAATGAGCCACCATACCGATAAATCATCCCAAAGGACGATTGACCGCCAGAGGCTACCGCCAAACTGTTATACGTTTAAGCAGCCTTGGGGACGGACGCTGTTAAAAGTGCCGTCATTTTATAGGTACTTTTCGAGAAATCCTTTTGTAATACAGAAGCCGTGTCCGTCTTACTGTATTCCTAAAAGTTTCTCGGACTACTCGCAGGCTCGCAGTCGTGACCATCTTTGCAAGGTGCTTGTAATCATCCCATTTTAATCAGAGACAAGGACAAATGAGAAAGAAGAACATCATAAGGAAACCGCCCACGGAAGTCCATACCTACCGATGTACGAAAGAAGAGTTAAAGCAGCTCCAGACGCTTGCCAAGGAGTGTGGAATTAGTCTGAGCCGCTATGTCGTTGAGACTGGTTTGAAGCACCGTCCACGCATGAGGCTCACCAAGGAAGAGGTGGACGCTCTCAACTCTCTCGCCATCGCAAGGACGGATTTGATAAAAATCAGCAACGTGCTATCCAAGAAAACGGCTGAGGAAAAGGCTCGGTTCTTCAAAAATGAGAAGTTCATGCGTTGGTGGATTGATGCCGTTGCAGGGCTTATCCAACATTGGTATAGCATTGAAGAGAATATCTCAACAAACGTACAGACCAAATCAAAGGAACAATCATGATTATGCTCGCAAAGGTCGTATCGTACGGAGGCAATTCCGTAAGATACGCATTGGAAAAGGAGAAGGCAAAAACGGTCAAGGTGAACAATATGCCAGATGGTCTTGACCCTACCGCCATCTGGTACATGATGAAGCATCATTGCCAGTATCATCAGGCGGAAAGGACGGTGGGCAGAAAGTTGGAAAGGTTCATGACCACTTTTGTACTTTCCCCATCAAAGGAAGAGTCTGCCAACTTCACTATGGAAGATTGGGCGAACCTCCAAGACGAAGCATTGGAAGTTTTGGATTCTGTAGGACTTACGCCCAACGGTTTCTCCAATGAGATAAAGACCAACTTCACCAATTCTATGAATGTGGGTGGACTGCACTCTGACTCCAAGTCAGGAACGCTGCACCTTCACATTGACTGCTGTCGTGTGGATATGGAGGGTAACACCAACGATGTGCATGATATTCATCTTCGGGCAATGAAGGCTGCGGAAATCATCAATATGCGTCATGGGTGGGAACAACCGCAGGAAATTCGGAATATGCGGAAAGTGGAGCTTGCGGAGGATTGTGAAAACACCCTCAAAGATATGCAACAGTTCAACATAGACAGATACTTCAATCTGTTGCGCATGAAAGGCTATGAGGTAAAGCCACGCTATGACAAACAACGGAAACTTGTCGGCTATACTGTTGGCAAGAATGCTTCCGTGTTCAAGGCTTCTGAGATTGGCAGAAAGATTATGGCATCAAAGATTGAAGACACCTGGATGAAACTGCACCCAAAACCAACACAAGTCAAGACAAAGCCTGTTTCTCCATCCGTTGCTTCTGCGCCTCGCCCAGTTCGTCCTGTCGTTCATACTCCAACAGCATCACAACCAAAAGCGCAACCTCAAATTACACAAACGGCATTCACAATCAACATTGGCGATGAAGTCAAGAAGGTGTGGATTCCGAACTCTGTCAAAGATGTCTTTACTAATGAGGTTCAGGTTCCAGAGGACAATGATATTGCGACAACAGAGAATGTCGCTCATGTAGCGATACTGTTGTTTGCAGGATATATTGATGCTGCCACTTCCATTTCAGAATCATGTGGCGGTGGCGGTTCTGCTCCCTCTTCTGGTTGGGGCAAGAAAGATGACGAAGATGACTGGAAGTTTGCCCACCGTTGCGCACAGATGGCTCATTCCATGTGCAAGCCTAAACCACGCAGCAGAAGTTTCCACCGATAAATCAATGACAATATGGCTATCAGAAAAAGCAAGATAAACATAGACACAGAAGAAAGATCCGACTTCGACAACATGATGAATGATGTCGAAAACGAGGTTGAGGAGCAGCAAGCCGAGGATGGGCTTGTAAACCGTGTTCCTGAGTTGAAGCAGTTGAGTGAGGACATTGACAAGGCTACAAACACCTTCATCAATGCCACACTTGAACTGGAGTCTGCCATTCAGCAGTATCAGCGTGCCGAGACGAAACTGGGTGGTTCGGTGAATACCATCTGTCAGAAAGTTGACACCATCAACACCCATATTGACAATGTTCTGAAAAATGCTCCAACCAAATTGAATGTGGCGGTTCATGCTTCTGATGAAGACATGAACGCCATTCAGAATCTGTTTAACAATGAGCATAAGTGGATTCTTGGCAAAATGCAGGCTCATTATCGGGAGATTAACTCGATGTTTGCCGATGAGCTACGTGTTGCTCAGAAGAGGTACAAGGAATACGATGGTTGTTACCTTGGCCACTATATCCAGTACTTCTTCTGGTTTTTCTTCACTTTGGGCTTCTTCGTTTTTGTCGCAGTTGTTGTTTCGTGGATTGGTGGCTACAATGGATGGTTTAAATAAGCTATTGTTGCGAACGTGGTTCGGAGCTACAAACTGGAACAACAAACCCACTGATCTTTAGCGGAAATACTAAAAATCAGTGGACTTGTTTATAAGATTGTCAATCTATTTAAGATGATCATCATCTAAAAGGTTTGAAATATTTACATTGTGTTTGTCTCTATACTTCAAAGGAGATATCTTCGTGAATCGTTTAAAGAAATTAATAAAATGAGCTTGTTCTGGAAAACCCAGTGCAAAAGAGATTTCGGAACTTCTCATTGTAGTGAATAAAAGCATTCGCTTTGCTTCTTGTATTATGCGAGCATTAATTACAGCTAATGGTGTCATACCGGCATTAGACTTACAGCATGCATTTAGGGTATGTACACCAATGCCAAGTTCCTCGGTGTAGTATTGAACACCATGGTGCTTGCAAAAATTTTTCTCAATCATTTCGGTATACGATAGGTACAATTCGTGTTGAGGGGTCGTTTGCTTTGGTTGACCATTCTTTACTGAAACATGCTCATTAGTGTTAGCAATAGCACAGAGTAGAAGTGTTAACATTGAATAAATACTTGCTTCGAATTGTACGGAAGTATCCATCTTGTCATACAACTCTCTCAACGAGGATATTATGTTCTTAATTTTGCTCTCTTCGATTGGATTGGATATGGTTAGTACGGGAACGTCTTTAATGACATCGTATTTCAAGTAATTAGACCATTTGGGATCTATACAGCGAAAATATTCATCTGTGAAATCGATAGAGATTCCAGAAATTTGTTTTGTATCGGTAAGACTATGTAATTCACCAGGAGAAAACATAATAAGAGTTTTGTCTCTCACATAAACTCGCTTTAAATCTACATTGTAGTAAAAACCTCCTTTCTCTATCCATGAAATATTGTAGAAACCATGCGTATGCATAATCCCCATTCCTCGTGTATTCACATTGACATCTTGAAAAGCTGAGAGGCTAGGTGTAATATCTGTTATAAAGATATTGTTCTTAATATTATACTTACCCACGTCTCCATACTTCATTTTGATGACCGTATAGCCTAATTTTTCGTAATCCATACTTTATTCTTGTTTTAATCGAGTGCAAAGTTAGTCATTTTATTTGCAAATATTCTGTAATACATTGGAGATTTTGAACGAATCCTCAAATCCGCAACCTATAGGGTTTAGTGGGATTTTGCTTGCAAAGCGACAAAATTCATTTTATTGTACATATTTCTTGCACAACATCAATATGTAGCCACCATCCCCTTACCCCATAAAGCGACTTGAGGTAATACGCTGGTTTAACCAGAAAAGCATGGTCTTTAACCAAAGTCTGTCTTGAACAGGTTGGCATAAGCA
>ONLG01000007.1 GCA_900318625.1 uncultured Prevotella sp. | reverse complement strand
CATACGCCGTTGATAATCTGCTGGGTGTCAAGCCCTTTCATCTCGGCATAGGTGTCGAGCTCGTTGAAGTAGCTCACTCGCAATGCAAGATAAGTGTTGGCAAACAGCTTCACGGCCTCGGCTTCAGTGAAGCCCATCAGGAGTGTGTCGATATTATCCTTAATGGCTCCTTCCTGCAACAAGGCTGCAAATTTTTCGGCGGCTGCGACAAGGCGCTTGTCGGTGAGGTCTGTGCCTACGATGATGCGGCTGGGGTAGAGGTTGTCGTAAAGAGCACGGCTCTCACGGAGAAATTCCGGCGAGAAAATGATGTTGCTGCTTCCTGTGCGCTTACGTATTCCGGCTGTAAATCCCACTGGTATGGTGGACTTTATGACCATTATTGCTTTTGGATTGCACCTCATCACAAGTTCAATGACAGCTTCAACAGCACTTGTGTCGAAGAAATTTTTCTTGCTGTCGTAGTTTGTGGGAGTGGCAATAACCACATATTCAGCCTCGCTATATGCCTTTTCGGCATCGAGAGTTGCATGAAGATTAAGCTTCTTGTTAGCCAAGAAGTCTTCAATCTCGCGGTCAACGATGGGCGAGCGGCGATTGTTGATCATGTCAACCTTCTCGGGAATGATGTCTACAGCTGTCACCTCGTGGTGCTGACTGAGCAATGTGGCTATCGATAAGCCTACATAGCCGGTTCCTGCTACTGCTATCTTCATATTGATTTAATGTTTTGATATTCTGCGAAAGGTCTTTTCTGGTGGAAACAATTGAGCATCAGATGTTTACGAAAGAATATAAAAGTACCTCTTTACATCGATAATGTAAAGAAATATTGTGTCACCCGATACACGTTTCCAGCCAAATCAACCTTTCCACTTTAGAAAAGTTTCCAATAAAAAACACTTTAGGTTGAAGTGATTTTATACTGTCAGTCTTTTCGCAGAATTGTTATTTGGTGTTGTTTTTATAGAGTGCAAAGGTACATAAATTTTGTCAAACAATCAAAATAGTTGCTCTAAATTAAAGGATAAGGCAAAAATGTTCTATATTTGCATAACGGAACCGCAAACAAATAATACCCATGAAAGTGAGAGCAGACTGTAATCGAAAAGTAATATGAGTAGTATTATCGAACAATATGACTCATATTACTGAGCAATATGAGTCATATTACAAACTAATATGCCTTATAAAGGCTTAATTAAATAATTTATATGAAGCAATTGGAACTATTCTTTCATGCTCAGATAGCAGCTAATCGGCATTATGATAAATAAAGTATTGGATAAACAAAGCAGTGGAACTATGATAAAGCCCCCTGCCAATCTTACTGTATATAAAGCCAGTGCAGGTTCTGGTAAGACTTTCACTCTGGCAACGGAATATATCGCCCTGCTTGTAAGCAACCCTTACCAGTATGAAAACATATTGGCAGTGACGTTTACAAACAAAGCTACTGAGGAAATGAAAATGCGAATCGTCAGTCAGCTTTATGGTATTTCAAGACGTCTCGACGACTCTAAGCCATACCTGTCGGCCATCAAAGGCATGACAGGGCTTCCCGAAAACATTATTGTCAATAATGCGGACACGGCTCTTCATTTGCTTCTTCACAACTACAACAGGTTTCGCGTGCAGACAATTGACAGTTTCTTTCAGATGGTTTTCCGCAATCTTGCACGAGAACTGGAGCTTACTCCTAATCTGAAAATAGAGATTCGCGATGAAGAAATCGGCGAAAAAGCTGTTGATGAACTTATTGAACGCCTTGACGAAAAGTCACAGGTTCTCAGGTGGATACGTTCGTTTATATCACAGAAGATAGCTGACAATAAGAGTTGGAATGTCATTTCGCTTCTTAAAAGCTTTGGTAAAAACATCTTTAAAGACTACTACAAGGAACATTCCGACGAATTGGACAGTCTCATGGCTGACGATAAATTCACTGAAAACTACATAAAAGCCTTACGCCAGATAGTAAGAAGCTATGATGAAAACATCAGACAACGCGCTGACAAGATAATCGACTGTTTCAGAGAACATGGTCTTGACGACATTGAACTGTTCAGCTATAAGCGTACTGGCCTGCTTGCATATATATATAAGGTTGCCAGTGGTAACTTCGACGGCAGTCCCACGAGTCCGAGAATACAGTCCTTTGTTGACGACCCAACCAAGTGGCCAGCCAAGAAATGCGGACGCGAGGATGAAATAATACAGCTTGCACGGCAGAGACTGCACACTGAACTCGTAGAACTGGAACAAACACGATGCAATGGATGGCCACTGTGTCAGTCGGCACGGCTCGTGATGGACAACATCAGCCAGCTGAGACTTCTCCATGCCATAGCATCAACCGTTGACGAGATAAACAAAGACAAGAACCGCTTCCAGCTTAGCAACACTCAAACGCTGCTCCACAGCTTGATAAAGGACAGCGACTCCCCCTTCGTTTTCGAGAAAACCGGTGCCAACCTGCGCCATATTATGATTGATGAGTTCCAAGACACAAGCGAGCTACAGTGGGAAAACTTCCTTGTTTTGCTGCGCAACTGCCTCGCACAGAGCGACTCACACAATCTGCTTGTGGGTGATGTGAAGCAAAGTATATACCGTTGGAGAGGCGGTAACTGGCGTTTGCTGAACACCATTGAGCAGCAGTTTCGTCCTGAGCAGATACAGCTTTGTCCGCTCACAACCAACTACCGTTCGGCTCGCAAGGTGGTTGAGTTCAACAATAACTTCTTCACCATAGCCGCCAAGATTACTGCCGCTGAACTGCAAGACCAGGGAATAAGTCAGGCCGACGAACTGCTGAAAGCCTATTCGGAAGAGTCGTTGGTGCAGAAAGTTGCCAGAAACGACATGGAAGGATATGTGAGCATTGAGCTATTGCCTGCCGAAGAGTATGAGGAGCAAATGGCCCAGCGCCTGCTTGCCGCAATCGACAGCGTGATGGCCGCAGGAGTGGCTGCTAAGGACATAACGATAATAACACGCAACAACCGCGAACTGGAAACAGCCGGAAAACTGCTGATGAGTGAGCGGCCCGACTTGAAGGTCGTATCGAGCGAGGCTTTCCGCCTTGATTCGTCGCTCGCAGTAGGTATTATTGTCGATGCCATGCGACTTCTCTCCCACCCCGACGACATGATTACGCGTGCCAGGCTTGTCAAGCTGTACCAGAACAATGTCCTTGGCCACGGATTGACTGATACTGAACTGCTATTGGCTGACGGCATGAACACATTTCTGCCAGAGGGCTTTCTCGGCAACGAACAGCTTGCAGCTATGCCGTTGATGGATCTCACCGATGCCCTCTATAGCCTGTTCTGCCTTGAGCGACTCGATGGACAGAACGAATATGTGTGCAAATTCCAGGATGTTCTCTCCGAATTTATCAGCAGCAATGCGCCGACGATAGGTCAGTTTCTTGACGAATGGGACGAAACGCTTCACAAGAAAGCCATACAGTGTGGCAGCAACGACGGCATAACGCTGCTCACCATCCACCGCAGTAAGGGAATGGAGTTCCCTGTGGTGATTATGCCATGGTGCGACTGGCAGTTGGAAAAGAGCGAACTGATATGGTGCGGTCGCAAAGAGGAAGACCCGTTCAACCGTTTGCCCATCATGCCAATAACGTTTTCGCGTCCGAAAATGCTGAACACGGTCTTTGAAGACGACTATCGTAATGAGCATTTCCAGAACATGGTGGACAACATGAACCTGCTATATGTGGGGTTCACAAGAGCGCGTCACACTCTCATAGTGATTGGAAAGCGGCAAAAAGAATCGAAAACCAAAAGCCGCACATCCGCCGAAGCCTCGGGCAACCGCAGCAAGCTGATAGAGAATGTTCTCCCACAGCTCCACGATAATATGTCTGAAAGCACACTTGAAGGTGCGGACGACAAAACCGAAAGTCTGCTGTTCACCATCGGCAAACCGTATGAAGCCTCTGCAAATGCGGAAGGGAACAGACAGACAAGTAACGTATTCCTCGCTCCGCAAAGGTCTGTAGATGTGCAGGTCGAGACTTTCGCCACCCCACTCCACTTCCGGCAGAGCAACAGAAGCCGCGAGTTCGCTAAGCCTGAAGAGACCTCCGACGAGTCTGCTGTGAGCTATGTCACGATGGGCAATATCCTTCATCGGATTTTTTCGGCCATTCGAACACGTGAAGACATAGAGCCACAGTTGCAGCAGCTGCAATTTGAAGGTGTCATTGCTGAGAATATGCCCGATGCCGACACGTTGCGTAACAAGATATACTCGGCATTGGAAAACCCGACGGCACAGAGATGGTTCTCTCACGAATGGAAACTATACAACGAGTGTAGCATCATCTTGCCAAGTAATGGGCAAGGCGGAAGCGCTGCTGATGGCAGCAAGACAGTGAAGGAATATCGTCCTGACCGGGTAATGACCCATGACGGCGAGACTGTTGTGGTTGATTTCAAGTTCGGCAAGCCCTTTGCCGGGTATGCCAATCAGGTGAAAGGCTACATGAACCTGCTCCGCCAGATGGGACACGACAAGGTGAAAGGCTATCTATGGTACGTGCTGCTGGGCGAGATAGTCGAAGTTGAATGATTAACGCAATAAAAGTCTGATTACTATAACATTAGAAGAAAAGATGAAAACGTTTCTTGAATACGTAGCACAGGACTTGCTGCAGCGCTATGGCAACGACCTCTCGGGCGTAGCAGTGGTATTTCCCAATAAGCGAGCAGCCTTATTTCTCAACCAGGCACTTGCAAGGCTTACCGACAAGCCTCTGTGGAGTCCTCGATATATAACCATAAGCGACTTGTTTCGCAGCTGCTCGGAACTGACAGTGGGCGACCCAATAAAGCTCGTGGCCGAGTTGCACAAGGTTTTCACGGCAGTTACCGGTCGGTACGAAACTCTTGACCAGTTCTACGGGTGGGGACAGTTGCTGCTTTCCGACTTCGATGACATAGACAAGAATATGGCTGATGCCTCGAAAGTGTTCCGCAACCTGAGAGATTACCATGAAATAGACAGCATAGCCTATCTTACAGAAGAGCAAAAAAGTGTGGTCAGACGCTTTTTCAGCAATTTCACGGACGACGACAGTGCCTTACAGAAGCGTTTTTTGCAGTTGTGGAGCAAGCTGTATGAGGTCTATCAGACCTACAATGACAGTCTGAAAGCTCAGGGACTTGCCTACGAAGGTATGTTGTATCGCAGCGTTGCTGTCAATGAAGATGTAGACTTAGGCAGCGAACACTATGTTTTTGTAGGCTTCAACATGGTGCAGAAGGTTGAGCAGACTCTTTTTACGCGCCTGCAAAAAGAAGGAAAAGCCTCGTTCTACTGGGATTTCGATCATTTCTACGTGCCGCAGGCAACAGCCGACAGGCAACAGCCACGACGAAAGACGGCAGCTGCCCTACCCCATGATGCCGGTGTTTACATAAAGAAATACCTTGAGCGCTTCGGCAATCAGCTCGACAGCAGCAGCGCAGAGATATACGACAATCTCCGTGGTGGAAAGAAAATAGCCTTTGTTGCAGCAGCTACGGAAACCATGCAGGCTCACTATGTGGCTGAATGGCTCAGGGCTGATTCCCAGAGAATAGCGGCAGGCAACCGGACAGCCATTGTCATGTGTGACGAGAAAATGCTGACATCAGTCATTCACAGTATTCCGCCAGAGGTGCAGGACATCAACATCACCACAGGCTACCCGCTGCAACACACTCCAATAGCATCGCTCGTAGAGCAGCTCATTCTGCTTCAGTATGAAGGATACACCTCAAGGCAGGAAGCTTTCCGCCTGCATTATATAAATAAGGTGCTGACTCACCCTTATGCACAGTTCATTTCGCCCGAAGCAAGTGCTGTATGGCATGAGCTGAACAGCGACCGGGTGTTCTATGTGACGGTCGAGAGACTGGCTAAAGACGAAGCAATGCGACTTCTGTTTACCCATATCGAAGGTGATGGAACCAATAAGGAGTTCTGCAGCAGACTGCTGACGTGGCTCACCGACATAGTGAAGACGGTCGCGGTAAACATCCGCGAGACAGGTGGCGACGACCCATTGCGCGAGGAAAGTCTGTTCAGGATGTTCACACTTCTCAACCGCCTTTCATCACTTATCGTAAACGACGAGGTTGAAATAGACAAGATTACTCTGCTGAAACTCCTCCGACAAATTGTGTCGAGCACATCGGTACCATTCCACGGCGAACCGGCAGTGGGTTTGCAGGTGATGGGTGTGCTTGAGACTCGTAATCTCGACTTTGATCATCTGCTCATTCTCTCGTGCAACGAAGGCAACATGCCCAAGGGAGTCGACGACAGTTCGTTTATCCCCCACTCCCTACGGAGTGCCTATGAACTGACTACCATCGACAACAAAGTGGCTATCTACAGTTACTATTTCCACAGACTGTTGCAGCGGGCCAGCGACGTAACCATCATGTATAACAACTCAACGGAAGGCAGCAACACGGGCGAGATGAGCCGGTTCATGCTTCAAATGATGGTGGAACTCGGCACTCCGATTGAAAAGATGGCCATTCACACCAAGCAGTCGCAGCAACTCGTTGCGTCTGCACCCGTGAAGAAGACACCCGAAATAGCAGCCCGTCTGCGTGACATGAGGTTTCTCTCGCCAACAGCTATCGGCAAGTATCTGCGCTGTCAGCTCAGTTTCTTTTACAATTACATTGCCAAGCTGAAGGAACCCGATAACGACGACATTGACAGCATAGACAACCGCGTCTTCGGAAATATCTTCCACAGGGCAGCTCAGCTGATGTACGAAACCCTTCTGCCATCTATCGGCAGAGGCGCAGGCAACGATATTATTCGCAAGGAACACATTGAACGATTGCTGAATAAGGCTGGAGCATTGGACTCCGTGCTCGACCAGGCTATCAGCGAGGAACTTTTCAACCTGCCAAAGGGCACACAGAAACATCCAAAGCTCAACGGATTGCATCTGATAAACCGCTCCGTGATAGAAACCTATCTGCGAAGGCTTTTGCAGATAGATGCGAAGCTGGTGCCTTTCAGGATAGTAGGACACGAAATAGACTGCCGTCGTACTATTGAAATTGATGGAAAGGAAATAATCCTTGGCGGCAGAATAGACCGCATTGACGAAGTGAATATAGGCCGTGACGACCACCATCTGCGGATCGTAGACTACAAAACAGGAAGCCACTCGGTAGAGGGAGTGGGCACAATGGAGGAGATTTTCGTTAGCGACAATGTCGTTGCCAAGCATACCGAATATGTAATGCAAGCTATTCTCTATGGTTTGGCGATAGCCCATGATGCAAAACCGCTCAAAGAGTTGTGTGCCGAGATGGTAAGAACTGACGGAAGCTGCTCGCTGCCCATATCGCCAGCGCTGCTGTTTATCCAAAAGTCGAACAAGGAAGACTATAGTCCGGTTCTGACACTTGGCAAAGAACCTATTACGGATGTCCTGAAGCAATGCGGCGAAGAGTTTGACCAGCTGCTCAGCGCAAAGATAAGCGAGATGCTCAGCGAGCAACCGTTCACTCCTACGGGCAACATCAAAGCCTGTATAACGTGCCCATATAGGGCAATGTGTGGGAGATAAGCCTACTTCAGGATACTGAACCTGGCAAACTTCAAGAGCAGCTGTTTGGTTCCGGCATTGCGGAACTCGACAGTTGCTTTAGTATTGTCGCCTGTTCCTTCTACTGCCAGCACCGTTCCGATGCCAAACCGCTGATGTTCTATCACATTGCCAACGCGAAGCGATGACGAATTTGAGTCGGTCTGGCTGTGGTTTACTGTACGTCCACCGTTGCTTATGGCAGAGTCTATGCGCCTCAGGTTGCCACCGCTGGCAGCAATCAGATTGCGTGTACGGCTGCTCAGTGGGTCAACAGCCGCTTCCGGTTGGCGTGGTGAGGTAATCTTCTGTTGCGGATCAGCCATGAATTGTGATGCCACGGGGCGCGAGTTCTGCATCCTATGACCGTAACTTGTCTGTTCCCTTCCCCACTGGCTGCTGCCGCCGTAAGCCGGATTAGGACTGTATTCAGTGAATGAGCTGCGACCTTTAGAACTGTTCCAAGGCGAAGTTGACTTACCCGAAGCCGAGCCAAGGCTTAAGAGTGACGGATCTATCTCCTCTATGAAACGGCTGGGAGCATCAAATTCCATTCGTCCATATCTGAAACGGCTCTGAGCATTGGTGATTATGCAGTGCTTCTCGGCACGAGTCAGTGCCACATAGAACAGGCGGCGCTCCTCTTCAAGTTCCCTTGACGACGACTGAGCCATCTGGTTCGGGAAGATGTTTTCCTCCATTCCTACGATGAACACGGTAGGAAACTCCAGACCCTTAGCCGCATGAACTGTCATCAGCGACACTCGCGACGTAGCATCATCCTTGCTGTCAAGGTCGGTAAGCAGTGCCACCTCCTGTAGGAAATTGGGCAGATAGGCTTCCTGCTGCCTGTCTTCTTCACGGGCAGTCTCAGCAAATTCCTGCATACCACTGAGAAATTCGTCAAGGTTTTCCTTGCGGGCTAAGTCTTCCGGATTGGTTGAAGAGCCCACCTCGGCGGCAATTCCACTCGATGTTACTATGTATAGGCCCAGCTCATAGGCATCTTTCTCAGTAAGCATAGAGGTGTAGCTGCTTATAAGATTTATGAACTGGGTGAGACGGTTGATGGTCGACTTACTAATATTAAGGCCATGCAGCAACGGATTTGCCACTACTTCCCACAGGCTTACACGGTCTTGTTGGGCACAATCGATGATTTTCTGCACAGTCGTGTTGCCAATTCCTCGTGCCGGATAGTTGATAATGCGCCTGAAAGCCTCCTCGTCATCGTGGTTGACGGCAAGCCGGAAGTATGCAATAACATCCTTTATCTCTTTTCGCTGGTAGAACGACAGCCCACCGTATATCCTGTATGGTATGGAGTCTTTGCGCAACTGCTCCTCAAACGAGCGGCTTTGGGCATTGGTGCGGTACAGTATGGCAAAATCACTGTAGTCGCAATTGTCCTGTCTGCGTATCTTTTGTATGTACTTACTGACGATTATGGCTTCCTCCTTGTCACTGTAAGCTGCTTCGTAGACAATCTTTTCGCCTTCGTCGTTATGGCTGTAAACATCCTTGTGTATCTGTCGCTTGTTATGCTTTATCAGGCTGTTGGCTGCTTCTACAATGCGTTGAGTGCTGCGGTAGTTCTGTTCGAGCTTGAACAGACGGCTCTCTGGAAAACGCTTCTGGAAGTCAAGGATATTGTCGATGTTTGCTCCGCGGAAAGCATAAATGCTCTGGGCATCGTCGCCAACGACACAAAGCCGATGATGGTTCTCCACGAGTTGCAACACAATAGCTTGCTGAGCATAATTGGTATCCTGGTATTCATCGACGAGAACAAACTGGAACCGTTCTGCATATTTGCGTCTAATGTCGTCGTTTTCGCGGAAAAGTATGTAGGTGTTCATCAGCAAATCGTCGAAGTCCATTGCGTTGGCCTGACGCAGCCGCTGGTCGTAAGCTTCATAGATTGCCCCGATTGCAGGCATCTTGCTGTCGCGGTCACGTTCCTGATAGGTCTTTATCAGTTTGTAATCAGAAGCTGTTTCAAGGTTGTTCTTTGCCATCGAAATCCTGTTGTGGACTGTTGCTGGCTTGTATATCTTGTCGTCAAGGCTGAAGCTCTTTATTATTTGTTTCAGCAAAGAGCGCGAGTCAGTCTCGTCATATATCGTGAACTGCGAGTTATAACCTATGCTTGATGCTTCAACGCGCAATATGTGTGAGAACACCGAATGGAAAGTTCCCATGTTGAGCCGTGCTGCCGTGGCTTCGCCAACCAAGCGGCCTACTCGCTGCTGCATTTCGCGTGCAGCTTTGTTGGTAAACGTCAGGGCCAGGATATTCCACGGATTCATTCCCTGTTTGAGCAAATATGCTATCTTGTAGGTAAGCACACGAGTCTTGCCCGACCCTGCACCGGCTATGACCAATGCCGGACCATCGTTGTAGCATACCGCTTCGCGCTGCGACTCATTGAGTTGGCTTAGGATATTTTCCATCTATGAAATGTGTTATAGGTAGGCTTCCGGGATGCTGAAAGCATCAAGTTACTTGTCTTCACCCTCGCGCGGAAAAGGCCGTATATGTTTCATCTGCACCTCTATCTGGCGTTGTCTTTTCCGCATATATGGGCTTGGTGCCGCAGAATTGTATCTTAACGGATTGGGGAGCGTGGCTGCAATAAGGGCGCAGTTGGCTCTTGAGAGATTGTCTGACGTAGTGCTGAAATGGTATTCTGCAACAGCATCCACACCATAGATGCCGTCTCCCATTTCAATAGAATTGAGATATACTTCCATGATGCGCTGTTTGCTCCACATCATTTCAATCAGAAAAGTGAAATAAGCTTCCAAACCTTTTCGCAGCCATGACCTTCCGGGCCACAGAAAAACGTTCTTTGCAGTCTGCTGTGATATGGTGCTGCCGCCACGTATGCGCTTGCCGCCGCGCCGCTTGTTGTCTTTCACCGCCTGCTGAATGGCTTTATAGTCGAAGCCGTGGTGCTCGAGAAATCGCTGATCCTCGCTGGCAATGACGGCAACGGGCATCGAAGGCGACATCCTTTCGAGCGAAACCCAGTGGTGATGACACCTTAGGGTGCGCCCTTCTGCTGCCTGTTCTGTCAGTCGGATAACCATCAATGGAGTGATGTAGACTGGCAGAAAGCGATAGACAACAACAACCAAGATGGACGATACGAACATCAGTACGACCGTCCATCTTAGTATGTTTAATATTTTACGGAATATTTTGAACACCTATATACAAGGTTACAAACGTCCGCTGTTGGCTTCTTTGATCATCTCCTCGCTGGCATAGAGATAAACCTCCACACGGCGGTTCTGCTGACGACCCTCAACAGTTTCGTTGGAGGCAACAGGATTGCTCGAGCCAAAGCCCGAAACATTCTTGAACTGTGTCGACGGCACACCGCAGGTATTGAGATACTGCGCCACGCTCTGTGCGCGGTTCACGCTCAGTGGGTTGTTGATGGCATCAGAGCCGGTGCTGTCGGTATATCCCTGAATGTCAACCGAGCACTCCTGATGGTTCTTCAACACCGAAGCAAACTTTGCCAGTTCCCTCTTCGAGCTCTCGTTGAGGTCGTACTTGGCTGTCTGGAAAAGGATGCCGCTGTCGAAAGTCAGCTTCACACACGACAGACCATTGGCATCTGTTACTTTTTCCACCTTGGCGTTCTGCACCTGAGCTGCTGTCTCGGCAGCCACCTTGTCCATGTGACGGCCAATGATGGCACCTGTGCCGGCACCAATAGCACCGCCGATGGCTGCGCCGATTGCAGTAGACTTGGTGTTCTTGCCGATGATGTTACCCAGAATACCTCCGATGAGTGCGCCACCGCCAGCTCCTATTGAAGCACCTGTGCCCTGTTTTGTATTGCAACTGAAAACCATTGCTAAGCACATGAGCAGTGTCAATAACTTCATTTTTCTCATAATGTGTTGTTTTAAGTATTTGAAAGATGTGTTTTGTTCATCTTGTCCGGCCAGTAGAAGCCGAAACTTTCAGCAAAGATATTAAGAATAATCTTATTGATGAAGATATTTTAAAACATTAACACTATTGCTGTTTATAGTCTTTCTCCGTGTACGTGATGTCAAGAAGTACCCTCTGAGGCTCCTTCTGGGAATGGTAGACATATCGGAAGTTGAACTTGGCCTCCTTGTAGAGTTTGTTGGCTACGTCTTCCCTGACAGCCTTGCGGAGCACGTCAACCAGCTGTTCGCGGTTTGCGTCGATGGCTTCCTTGTTGTCGGCAGGCCCCACAAAGGTGTGATAGTAGGTCAGGGTGCGGCTTTCCTCGTCGAACCCGATGCTGTCGGTGCGAGTGTTGTTGACTACCGGCGTGGGACACATCTTTTCCGTGAACTCACGCGCTTCGCGGGCAGCACGCTTTTCCAGGCTTTCGTGGCATCCGGCGAGCAGCAGCGACAGCGAAAGAAGCAGAAAAACTTTCTTCATAAGCCAGTTACTTGAATTGCCGCAACGCAGAAAGCAGCTCTATGTTTTCCGACTTTGTGCCAATAGTGATGCGCAGACAGTTGTTGCATAGCTCCACTCTCGTGCGGTTCCTTACGATGATTCCCTTCTCAACAAGATAGTCGTAGACGGCTTGAGCATCGGTAACGAGAGCAAGAAAGAAGTTGGCATCCGACGGATAGACCTTCTTGCAGATGGGCAGCTCGGCAAATGCCTTCATCACCTTTGCTCGTTCCTGCAGCAGCAGACGCACCCAGTCCTCTACCTCAAAGCGGCGGTCGAGTATCTTGTCGGCCTGTTCTTGGGTGAGAAGATTTATGTTGTAAGGGTACTTCACCTTATTAAACAGCTCAATAATCTCGGCAGAAGCAAAGGCCATTCCAAGTCGCAGGGCAGCACATCCCCATGCTTTGCTGAAAGTGTTGAGCACAATCAGGTTTGGATAGAGGGCAAGGTCCTTGCGGAAAGAGCGGTTTTCCGAGAAGTCGGCGTATGCCTCGTCAATTACGACAATGCACTGAGTTTCTTTAACGACGGTCTCTATCTCACTGCGGTCGAGGTTGTTGCCTGTGGGATTATTGGGCGAACAGAGCCACACCACCTTGGTCTTCGCGTCGCAAGCAGCAAGCAGTTTGGAGGCAGACAGCTGATAACGTTCATCCAGAAGCACCTTTCTGTATTCCACATTATTTATATCTGCGCAAACCTTATACATTCCGTATGTAGGCTCGATGGCTACTACATTGTCCGAACCAGGCTCGCAGAACACGCGATAGACCAGGTCGATAGCTTCGTCGGAGCCATTGCCGAGGAAGATGCGGCTGGCATCAACGCCCTTGATCTTGGCTATGCGAGCCTTCAGGTCGGTCTGCAACGGGTCGGGATAGCGGTTATATGGCTTGTTGTATGGGTTCTCGTTTGCGTCGAGAAATACGTGAGCCTTGTGGCCTGAGTACTCATTGCGCGCACTGCTATATGGCGCAAGGCTCCATATATTCGGACGGACGAGCTCCTTGAGTTGTTTCATTTGTCTTGTTGTTTTAAAGAGTTCAGTCTGACGGTCATGGCGTTCTTGTGTGCGTCAAGCATCTCGTGCTCGGCCATTATCTCGACAGCACGGCCTATGGAGCGTATTCCCTGCTCCGAGAGAGTCTGGAATGTTATCTTGCGATAGTAGCTGTCGAGGTTCACTCCGTTGTATGCCAGGGCATAGCCGTGTGTGGGCAGCGTGTGGTTTGTGCCGCTGGCATAGTCGCCGGCACTCTCGCAGGCGTAGTGTCCGAGGAAAACCGAACCTGCATTTATGACCATCTCTGCCAGTTCATCATAGTTGTCTGTGGCTAAGATGAGGTGTTCTGGTGCGTATGCGTTGCTGAGTGCCATTGCCTCGGCAGCATCATGCACGAGCACCATCTTCGAGTTTTCGAGCGAACGCCGTGCAATCTCCTTACGCGGTAGAAGCTCCAGCTGCCTGTCTACCTCCGCCTGAACCTGCCGGAGCATATCTTCGCTGGTGGTGATAAGCAGCACCTGCGAGTCTACACCGTGCTCGGCCTGACTCAGAAGGTCGGCAGCAACAAACTCGGGATTGCTGTTCGCGTCGGCAACAACGCACACTTCCGACGGTCCGGCAGGCATATCAATAGCCACATCGTGCAGGCTTACCTGCTGCTTGGCAGCCATGACATACTGATTTCCGGGGCCGAAAATCTTGTAAACCTTTGGAACAGACTCCGTGCCGTAGGCCATTGCGCCGACAGCCTGAACGCCACCGGCTTTGAATATCTTGCTCACTCCGGCAACCTTGGCGGCTACGAGAATGGCAGGATTTATCTTTCCGTCGCGTCCGGGAGGCGTGCAGAGAACTATCTCGCTGCATCCAGCTATCTTTGCAGGTGTGGCAAGCATCAGGACTGTAGAGAACAGCGGAGCCGTTCCGCCCGGAATATATAGCCCTACCCTCTCTATCGCAACGTCTTTCTGCCAGCACACCACGCCGGGAGCGGTCTCAATCTTCTCGTGTCGGGTCTTCTGTGCTTTGTGGAATGTGGCTATGTTGCTGTGGGCGAGCCTGATGGCATCGGCCAGTTCGGACGGTATCTTGTTTTCAGCCTCGGCAAATTCCTCCTCGCTTACGGCGAGACTGTCAAGGCAGACGTGGTCGAACTTCTCTTCATAGCTCAGCACGGCTTTGTCGCCTCCGGCCTTGACAGCTGCCAAAACCTCGGCAACAGTGGCGTTGAGCTGCGACACATCGAGCACAGGACGAGCCGTGATGTCGTCCCATTGGTTTCGTTCTGGATAGCGGAGTATGTTCATCCTTGTTGCTGATAATGTGAAATGTTAGAGTATCATCTTCTCAATCGGAGTGACCAAGATGCCTTGAGCGCCCATATCCTTGAGCTTACCGATAATTTCCCAGAAGCGTTTCTGGTCGAGAACGGTATGCACCGAGCACCAATTCTCGTCGGCAAGAGGTATCACCGTGGGACTCTTCAGACCCGGCAGCACGCTGATGATCTCGTCTAAGCGATCCTTTGGCGCGTTCATACGCACATATTTCTTATCCTCGGCCTGCTTCACGGCATCGAAACGGAACAGCATCTCGTTGAGTATCTGATGTTTTTCCTCGTCCATCTTCCAGTTGCCGATGAGCAGCGCCTCGCTCTGCATCACCACTTCAACCTCGCGAAGATTGTTGCTGACGAGCGTCGAGCCAGAGCTTACGATGTCGAAGATGCCGTCGGCAAGGCCAATTCCCGGGCTTATCTCCACGCTGCCATTGATTACGTGGATGTCGGCAACGATGCCGTTCTTGCTCATATACGAACGCAGAATGTTGGGATACGACGTGGCTATCTTCCTTCCGCTGAACCACGACAGGCCCTTGTACTTTATTTCCTTGGGTATGGCAAGCGACAGGCGGCATTTTGAAAATCCAAGATGGGAAATGACCTGAGCTTCCTCGCCGCGCTCGACAAACTCGTTCTGTCCTACCACACCGATGTCAGCAACACCGCTGGCCACGCTCTGGGGGATATCGTCGTCGCGAAGATAGAGAACCTCAAGGGGAAAATTAGTTGCCTGCACCAACAGGGTGCGCTTGCTTTGAGGCACTTTGATGTCGGCCTCGGCAAGCAGGTTCATTGTGTCGTCGTATAGACGGCCTTTCGACTGTACTGCAATTCGTAACATATTATAATTTATGTATGTGAAATATGTTGCAAAATTACGCTTTTTCTGCCTATTATCAAAGAATTGTATTACTTTTGTGGCATTTCACGAAGCAATGCAGCATAAATATACTACATATATAATTTTCCTTGCGTTTCTCGCTTTGTCGTGTACAGGCGGCGAGAAGCCCACCACCACTCCGTGGGGCACTGCCGACGATGCCACTGCCGAGGATGGCAAGAACGGTCAAAGCCCCTCCGCCCACGGTGCCTACTACTCTCTTGAGGAGATTGTAGACAACGGCGAGATGATAGTGCTCACCCTTACGGGCCCTGACACCTACTACGACTACCGCGGCAGGGGCATGGGCGTGCAGTATATGATGTGCGAGAACTTTGCGCGCGAGATTGGCGTAACGCTCAGGGTGGAGCTTTGCAAGGACACTACGGAGCTGATAGCGAAGCTACAGTCGGGCGACGGCGACATTATAGCTGTGCCTCTGCCGAAGGGCAAGGGCTCGAAAGCAGGCGGCAAGGGCAACGGAAAGCAGAAGCTGAGGTTCTGCGGTGCCTACGACAAAAGTCGAAACACTCAGTGGGCTGTGGCTGCCGGCAACGAGTCTCTGGCCGAAAGGCTCGACAGCTGGTATGAGCCGGAGATGGCCAAACGCACTCTGGCGTTCGAGGACTACCTGCTTTCGCAGCCGGTCATACACTCCGCATCATACGTTCCCGTGAAAACCTTCACCCCGACACACTCCTCCTACACCACCCTATTCCAGCGCTACGCGCCTGCGGCAGGCATCGACTGGCATCTGCTGGCTGCTCAGTGCTACCAGGAGTCGGCCTACGACGCGATGGCAAGGTCGTGGGCAGGGGCTATGGGGCTGATGCAGCTGATGCCGTCGACGGCTAAGAGCCTGGGGCTGTCTGCCGACGAGGTGTGGGAACCTGAGAAAAACATAGCTGCCGGAGCGCGGCTGATGGGGCGGCTGCTGAGCGACTTCAGCGATGTGCCCGACAGAGCTGAGCGTATAAACTTTGCTTTGGCATCATATAACGGCGGCTCGGGCCACGTCAGGGATGCCATGGCTCTGGCAAGGAAGTATGGCGAGGATGCCCACAGATGGTCGGTTGTGGCTGACTACCTGCTGAAGCTCAGCCTGCCGGAGTACTATCAGGACCCTGTGGTAAGATACGGATATATGCGCGGAAAAGAAACAGTGGGCTATGTGCGTGCTATACGCAGCAGATATGGCGGTTGACAACTCTCCCGACTTTCGTTTTGTCGTGAAAAATGAACGAAATAACGGTGCCGGAAAATAGCTGTTTCAGAGCGGCTGGAGTGAAATTGTCGTGCTGAAAACACGCATTTTCACCCGTTCGCGTTCCTAATGTATTACAAAAGCTCGGCTGTCGAGGTGTTTTTCGCTCAATTTGTGTTCTGTTTTGCTCAGTAGATGACTTTCCTTGTTGCCCAAAATCCTCGCCATTTGAGTAGTTTTCAGAATGAAACAATTTAATTCCGACATTCGTTAAAGGATTTAACCTTGTCGTGTAAAAGCTTTAATATCAGTGCGTAATTATGCAAAACAACTATTAAGGGCTGCTCCGTAAACTTTCTCCAGAGGCTCTGGAGCAATGTTACGGGATAGCTGGAGCGCTTCTCCGGGGCTGCTGTAGCGATGCTCCAAGGCTGTTGGAGAGAGCTTACGACGCGCTCTGTAAAAGCCGAAACGCAGCAGACAATCGACCGAAAGTTGCTTTCAGTGCAATAAAACGGCATTTTGCGCAGCCCAAAACTTGCATATATGGCGGCGCAGACGGTTTTGTTCGCAAACAGCAGCGTATCGAGAAGACTGTTGTAAGGATATTTCGGAGTCGCTGAAGCTTACTTTCCGAGTCGTTTTTCGAGGAAATCAATGAGTTCCGTTCCTCGCAAACCGCTGTCAACTACATAGCCCTCGCTGTCGACAACGACAATGAAGGGAATACCCTCGATGCCAAGTTTCACGACGGGAGCTGTCTTCCAGCCTTGCAGGTCGCTCACGTGCTTCCACGGCATTTCCCAATCCACGATAGCCGAACGCCATCGGTCGCCGTCGGTGTCAAGCGACACGCTGACTATATCGACCCCACGGTCTTTGTAACGCTTGTATGCCTCTTTCAGAAAGGTCACTTCGCGCATACAGGGACCGCACCAGCTGGCCCAGAAATCTATGATTGTGAACTTGTTTTTTCCAACGTCGGCAAGCAGCGAAACCGTGTTTCCGGCACGGTCGGGAAGCTCGAAGTCGGGCATCTTTGTCTTATAGACAGTCTCCGGGGCATCGTCGGTCTGGCTGCCCTCGACTTTTACGGCAGATTGTTGTTCACTTTGCGAGCCACTGATGTCGGAGTGGCTGCTTGACTTCTTGCAACTGCATACGGATAAGCATACAGAACAGATGATGAGAAACGGCAGTGGGCGCATAGAAAAGAAAGAGCTATGGAACGGGAAATACCTGCTCCATAGCTCATTATGAGGTTATTGTTAAATTAGATACTGCGAACTGATACTCTCGTTGTTGACAACGCGACGGATGGTTTCGGCAAACATATCAGCTACTGAGAGCTGTTTCACCTTGCTGCATTTGTCGGAATAGGGTATCGAATCGGTGAATACCATCTCCTCGAGGGCCGATGCCTGCACACGCTCGGTGGCCGGACCGCTCATCACGCAGTGGCTTGCACAAGCACGAACGCTCTTCGCACCGGCGGCTTTCATAATGTCGGCAGCCTTGGTGATGGTGCCTGCGGTGTCTACCATGTCGTCGACGATGACCACGTTCTTGTCTTTCACGTCGCCGATAATCTGCATACTCTCAACGACATTGGCACGTGCACGGGTCTTGTTGCAGAGCACCAGCGGACAGCCAAAGTACTTAGCGTATGTGTTGGCACGCTTTGAGCCACCCACGTCGGGCGATGCAATGCAGAGGTTGTCAAGGTTGAGCGACTGCAGATAGGGCAAAATGACACCCGATGCGTAAAGATGGTCGACGGGAACGTTGAAGAAACCCTGAATCTGGTCGGCGTGAAGGTCCATCGTTATCAGCCTGTGGATGCCGGCAACGCTAAGCAAGTCGGCAACAAGCTTGGCTCCGATGCTTACGCGTGGTTTGTCCTTACGGTCCTGACGTGCCCATCCGAAATAAGGAATAACGGCATTGATGGTGCGTGCCGAGGCGCGTTTGGCAGCATCAATCATTAGCAGAAGCTCCATGAGATTGTCGGAATTGGGGAACGTACTCTGTACGAGGAACACATCGCGACCGCGAATACTCTCCTCGTAAGACACCGCAAACTCACCGTCGGAGAAACGTGTGATAACTGAGTTGCCTAACGGACAGCCTAAGCTTTGGCAAATCTTCTCAGCAAGATACCGCGACTTGCTACCTGAGAACACTAAAAAAGAGTTGTTTGCACTCATTTAATATGATTTTAATTTATAGGATTGAACTTGTTTCACATAAGTTAGTCAGCAGTCTTTCAGCCGTCGACGGCTTTCCTTAGACGGATGAAATGGCTGATTATATGCTTGTAATCGATCTCGCTATGTATGTCGAAGCGGTTCCAGATGTCGCCCGAGACCACCACTCCACCGAAGCCCAGCTCGCGTGCAATCTCTATATTCTCGGCACACATACCGCCTATGGCATAGACTTTCTTGTCTATCAGACCCATGCGCGAGGCTTGGCGCAGCTCATTAAGGCTGAAAGAAGCCTTCTCCGACGGCATGGTGGTGCTGTCGAATACGTTTTTCAGAAATACGTAATTGGCTTGTTTCTTCAGTGCTCTGAGCTGTGTCAGGTCTTTGCAGTCTATTCCCACTTTGCCTTTGTAGCCTAAGGGTACTCCCATAGAGGGGTCCTCAAGGTGTATGGCAGCCAAGTGGTATTCGTTTTTCAGGTAGAAATGGTCGTGAACGGTTATCTTGCTGTGGGTATAATCTGGCAGTAGCGACAGCAGGCGCTCCGAAAACAAAGGCGAACTGCCAGTTTTTTTAAGGTGTAGGCTCTCCAATCCCTCATCGAAGAGCGCAGAAAGGATCTTGTCTTCCTCCACAAAGAATGTGGGCTTGGTCATTATAACGAGCTTCATGTCGATGTTTTTTCTAACAGACAGATTGTGTGGACTACATTATCCGAGTGCAAAATTACGCAAAAACGCGTGTAATACCATCAAAAAAACTTGTTTTTTTGCGTTATTGGATTTCTTCCCGCATCACCATTCCTCGTCTATGTGGTTGCTGTTGTCGGAAATTTGCTCGGCTGCTTTCTCCGTACTCTGATGGTCTACGAACAAAAGGCTGTACTTGTAGGCCTTCTCCTTGGGGTCGTAGCTGAGCCGCATGGTCACTGTTCCACCGTCAAGGCTGAACAGAGTGGCGTAGCTGTCGCTGGCGAGCTGCTCTTCGGGCGAAGCATAGCCGAGTTCGGCAATGTTGTAGAAGTTGTCGGCTACAGGCTGTCCGTAGCGTCTGGTATAGAATCCACGCAGCACGCGATAGTTGCCCACGGGGTTGTTGACATCCTGAAACCACACGGTCACGCTGTCGACGATCTGGGTGTTTCCGCTGGCAGACAACTCTAACAGGCAGTGGAAACTGTCGTAGCGGCCTTTCATCCATACGGATGATGATGATGTTGGGTGTTGCGGTGTGGTTATCTCATAGCCTTTGGTACGAAGTGAGTCTGCGAAGGCATCTCGCGGCTGCCCAAGGGATATGCCGCGGAACTCAAGATGCTTTTCTGGAAGGATTTCGGTGGTTTGTGCTTCGGCAGCGGTCGTTGCAAAACAGCACGACAAGACAAGCAGGGCGAAGCCGAAACGTGACAGCGAAACCACCAAGTCTGTTCTGAGAAGACTATGTATTAAGTACTTCATATATATTAAATAAAGGTGTTGCAACATAATGGTCGTGCAACTCTCAGCTGTTGCGAAATTACAAAAAAGCGATTATAAAACAAAGTTATAACCGCTTTTATTCTGTTATTATTGTTGTCTGACTGATAATTTGCGCTGCGAGAAGCTCACTGCTGCCTGTTGCACGTGGTGCAGGGGATGTGCCTGTATGCGCGCTGTAGGGGGCCTCGAGTGGTTCAGGTGACTATTTTTGTTATCACGTATGTAAAGAGTGATAATAAGAAAACCATTGAAAAACCGATTATTATGTTTGTAATGGTGCGCCAGATTGTTCCCCACCATCTGTATCCGAACAGTTGCTTATAGGTAGAAATAATATATAAGACCATGACAAAAAATGGAACCCAGATGCCAGTAAGTTGGAATATAGCCTGCAATATAAGTGATTGAGTAGCAAGGAATACCTGAATGAAGAAGCCTTGAGGCAGTGTGTGTCTGGTGTTTTGCGGAGAATTGCGGAACAGCTTCCATGTTGGAAGGATGAAGAAAGCGTTGCTAATCAATGAACTCCACCCTAGGTTGGCATCTGCCCATTCCATAAACTTAGCAATGTAAAAAGTTCCGCTGTCATCGTATCTGGCTGGTTCCTTTGGTGATATCACTTCAGGAAACAGATATTCAACTGCTTTGGAAACAAGCATGACAGCAAGTGCTGTGATGAAAAGAGTCTTAACAGGCGGAAAAGATACCTGTCGGCGGCCATTGATGTAATCGCTTATGAGATAGCCGGGCCGCAGAAAGAGCTGAATAATCGTGAAGGTGAACGACCGATTGTCCAATCCCCACAGTATCATAATCCCTTGCTGCACGCTGTCCCAGCCTATTCGCCCTGCGTTTGCCCTCTGGCCGCATACTGGACAGAAGTTGCCAAGAAACTCGTTTCCGCAATTATGGCACGCCACTCGCTCCGTACCATTCACTGCATAGTGGAAAGGCTGCTTCTGCCAAGCACGAAACCGCCTATATATTTCTTGCAACTTCCTCACAGTTAATAGCTTTCTTGCGAATGACATGCACCTTTTCAGCTGCTGTTTGCAGTACTATTTCGTCCGTAGAACTTAGAACTTGTAGCGTATTCCGGCAAGTCCGATACCCTGCTCGCCAAATCCCAATTCGATGAAACCACGGAGAGCACCGCCAAACTCGATACCTACAAAAGACACTTGCCAGTTGAAGGCAGCCCTTGTTTCTTTGTTTTTGTCGTCGGATTCTGATTGGATGGTGACTCCCAATCCAGCTTTTGAATACATACCAAAGCCTCTCTGGTTAAGCCAGTTGTACTTCACGGCAGGCATTACGGTGTAATAGGTTGACTTGGGATTGTCTTCACCCTCCCATTTGCAGCCGGAAACCATGGCAATACCGCCAATCTTCCAGTTCTTTCCTATGGAGTGGAAGTACTCTAAGCTCGCTGGTCCCCAGTATTTTGTCTGTTTTGCAGTGAAGATTCCTCTGCCGACAGCCATTGATATGTCTGTGTTAGCACCGGCACCGTAGGCTACTGAAATCTCATTATTGTAGTCGCTCTGCGCATTGATGCCAACCGTTGTCATCACGGCAGCAAGTAAGATGATAATCTTTTTCATGCTTTGTCTGTTTAGATTCTGGGTGATTATATTAAATAATGTGGTAAATATAATAACAGAAAGCTTGGAGTCACCATTTGACTGGTGCTCCACAGCTTTACTGTTGTTATTACAATGTTTGTGCGAAACGTTGCTTTATTAGTCAAGCCACTTCACGTAAGCGAAATCCTGACGGTGAGGCAGGTACTTGTTCTTGGGGAACATACGAACACAGCACTTGTATGCACCGGCATGGTTCGACTGGAACTTCAGCTCGAAGGTGTAGAGGTTGCCTTCCTGCTTTACTACCTTGAACGGACGAACAACGCGGATTGCACCTTCCTCGTTGGGATCCCCCTGGACAGAAACAAGCTCCAGACCGATGGCATCGTTGAGACCAGCCTCGTCAATGACGTAGGTGATGACCTTGGTAGCACCTGTCTCCACTCCGATGAACGCATCATCGGTGCGCGACACTACGCGGATAGAGTCCCAACGCTCTGCAACAGTCTCCTTCCAAAGGGCGATGTCCTTAGCCAGCTTGTTGTCGTTGGCTGAAATCTCCTTGAAACGCTTAGCCTGCTTGATGTAGAACTTGTCATAGTAGTCGTCGAGCTGGCGCTTCATTGTGTAGTGAGGAGCAATCGTGGCGATAGAGTTCTTGATGACCTTAACCCAGTCTTTGCTGTAGCCAGTCTTCTTGTCCTTGTTGTAGTAGAGCGGAACAATCTCGTTTTCGAGCAGCGAATAGATTGTTGCTGCGTCGAGCTGGTCCTGATAAGCCTGGTTCTCGTATGTGCGTTTCTGCGGCAGAGCCCATCCGGCACCCTCGCGGTAGCCTTCAACCCACCATCCATCAAGCACTGAAAGATTAACTACACCGTTCATCTCGGCCTTTTCGCCCGATGTACCCGATGCCTCGAGAGGACGCGTCGGAGTGTTCATCCAGATGTCAACACCCGATACCAGACGACGTGCGAGCTGGAAATCGTAGTCCTCAAGGAAGATAATCTTGCCGAGGAACTCAGGGCGCTGGCTTATTTCAAATATCTTCTTGATCAGTCCCTGGCCTGCACCGTCGGCTGGGTGAGCCTTACCTGAGAAGAAGAACAGCACCGGACGCTCTGGGTTGTTTACGATTCTGGACAGGCGGTCGAGGTCAGTGAAGAGCAGGTGAGCACGCTTGTAGGTAGCGAAACGGCGGCAGAAGCCAATCATCAGTGCGTTCGGGTTGACGCGCTCAACAAGATTTACGACACGAGCAGGGTCGCCCTGGTTGCGGAGCCACGTTTCAATGAACTTCTCACCAATGTAATCAATGAGCTTTTTCTTCAAAGCCATACGCGTTTCCCATATTTCTGAATCGGGAACGTCGTAGATAGCGTGCCAGATATTCTCGTTTGACTGGTCGCTCATGAACGAATCGTCGAAATACTTGTCGTAAAGCTTGCGCCATTCGGTAGCTGCCCATGATGGGAAGTGAACGCCGTTGGTTACATATCCCACGTGGTTCTCCTCGGGAGCGTAGCCCTTCCAGATCGGGGCAAACATCTTCTGGCTTACCCATCCGTGGAGTTTACTTACGCCGTTAACCTCCTGACAGGTGTTGATAGCAAAGGTAGACATTGAAAATTTCTCACCTTTGTCATCGGGATTGGTGCGTCCCATGCCGATGAACTCGTCCCAAGAAATGCCGAGTTTGGCAGGATAGCCACCCATGTACTTGCCGAAAAGACTTTCCTCGAAGTAGTCGTGACCGGCGGGAACAGGAGTGTGGCAGGTGTAGAGACCTGATGCACGCACCAGCTCGATAGCCTGGTTGAACGTCAGACCAGTATCGATGTAGTCGCACAGACGCTGAAGGTTGCACAGTGCGGCGTGTCCCTCGTTGCAGTGGTAGATGTTCTTCTTGATGCCGAGAGCCTTCAGAGTGAGAATACCACCAATACCGAGCAGTATCTCCTGCTTCAGACGGTTCTCCCAGTCGCCTCCATAGAGCGCGTGGGTGATAGGACGGTCGAACTCAGAGTTCAGTTCGTTGTCAGTATCGAGAAGATAGAGAGGTATACGACCAACGTTCACACGCCAAACATAAGCGTGAACCTGATAGTTAACGTAAGGAACAGAAACAACCAGTGGGTTTCCGTCTTTGTCGAGCTGGCGTTCCAGGGGCAGAGTGTTGAAGTTCTGCGCCTCATAGTTGGCAATCTGCTGTCCGTCCATGCTCAGGCTCTGCTTGAAATAGCCGAAACGATACAGGAAACCAACGGCACACATATCCACATTAGAGTCCGAAGCCTCTTTCAGATAGTCACCGGCCAACATTCCCAGACCGCCCGAGTAGATCTTGAGCACCTGATTGATACCATACTCCATAGAGAAGTATGCCACCGAGGGGCGCTTGGTGTCAGGCTTCTCGTCCATATAGTCGCGGAACTTCTTGTAGACGTCCTTCACCTTCTTCATTATCACCTTGTCCTTCACGATGGCCTGCTTGCGCTCGTAGCTCAGACGCTCGAGCAGCAGCACGGGATTGTGACCCACTTCCTCGTAGAGGTCCTTGTCAAGGCTCTTCCACATGTTGCGTGCTTCGTAGTTCCAAGCCCACCACATGTTGTGTGCCAGTTCGTCAAGGCTTGCCAATTCCTTCGGCAAACTTGATTTAACATTAACCTCTTTCCAAAGAGGCTGGTTTGAATAATCAGCTTTAATTTTCATGTCTATAAAATTATTTGTTACTATTTCTCGGTTTTTTGCAGATGATTTCTGCGCTCGGCATTGCGCAATGCAATGTCGTAGGCTTGTTCGTAATACTTTATAAACTCGCTCCAAAGGGCTTTCTTCGAGAGCTTTTCAGCTGCAGTACGGCATTTCTTCACGTCGGCAGCTTTCATGTTTGAGTATTCGGCCACAGTGTCCTTTATCACATCTGCAACCTCAGAATAGTTGTAGTCAGTTCGGTGGATTACTTTCACTCCATCAGTAATTTCACTATACGAGCCTTTCACCTTGTTTGCCCACAGTCCGAAACCTGCCAGGTCGGTGGTGATACAGGGCACTTTGAAGGCCACAGCCTCCAACGGTGTGTAGCCCCAAGGTTCATAATAGGATGGATAAATGCAAAGGTCGTTGCCCAGCACTAAGTCATAGTACGACATATTGAACACTCCGTCGTTGCCTGTAAGGTAGCATGGTAGGAAGATAAGCTTGACCTTGTCGTCGCGTTGGTTCCACATATTGTAGTACTTCAGCATACCCAGCACATTGTCATGGCTCATATTGTGGAGCCAGTGGGTTATCATGGGCACCTCAAGCGGCGTGTCGTACTTCTCACCAGAGGCCAAACGGTCTGTAAGGTCTTTTCTTGGGTCGCCCACCCAGCCCGGAACTTCAATGAAGGCGACGACATTCTTGGTCAGGTCCTTGTCGCGCAGCAGTCGGTTCATGGCCTCTATGTAGACATCGATACCCTTGTTACGGAACTCGTAACGACCGCTTGTAGAAACTATCAAGGTGTCGTCGTCCAAGTCAGTACCCATCAGCGCGTTAGCCACTTCAAGCAAACGCTTTCGCGCAGCCTTGCGTTTCTGGGTGAACTGAGCACCTTTCGGCACGAAGTTGTTCTCGAAACCGTTGGGCAGAACCACATCTACGGGCTTGTCGAGCAGTTCCTTACACTCGTTGGCAGTTATGTCGCTGACTGTGGTAAAACAGTCAACATATTTCGCAGTCTGCTTTTCAATGGAATGTTTGCTCTGCATATTGAGCTCACCGGCCATCTGGTCGCCGTTGTAAGCAAAGAGATAGTCGTAGAGCGGCTTGTTGTTGCCAGCTATGCTGCGGCCAATGCTCGTGGCATGAGTGGTGAAGATAGATGCAATCTGCGGCACTTTGTTCTGCAAGTAGAGCAGCCCGAGACCCGTCATCCACTCGTTGGCATGATATATCACCTTCTTCTGCTGCAGGCCGTAGAACTTGTAGAAGCTCTCAACGACCAGTGCTGCGGCGTATGAAAACATTGAAGCTTCATCATAGTCGCCGTATGCGTGAAGGCTGTCGACCTGATAAAGCTCCCACATCTGGCCGTAGATACGGTCTTTTTCCTCAAAGTAAGGTGTGAAATCTACAAGAATAGAAACCGGCTGACCAGGAATGTCCCAGCGTCCAACTTTTATTTTAAGAGCATCATTAGCTTCGGCAGAAGCTTTCCAGTCTGCAAAGAGGTGCTTGTCCTCAACAAAATAGGGGCTCTCCTTGTCTTTCCAGCAATCGGGACCGATGAATATTATCTGGTCCTTCATCTTGTCCTGCAGGGTCTTGGCGCGTGTAGAGAGAACCGTGTAGATACCTCCCACCTTGTTGCACACCTCCCAGCTGGACTCGAAAATGTAGTCAGGGAACAATGTTTTGTTTGCCATAAAAGCGTTATAACTATGTTTTTTCTATAAAACGTGTGCAAATATATGAAATGTTTGCTTTAATTAAGTATGTTTATACAATTATTTTTAAAATGCAGTTACTTTTCTTGATTTATATTATTTGCATTTTTCTTTGGTGACGGAATGTGGTAGTGGGAACGCCCTTAGGCTTCTTACGCCCCACTTCGGAGCCCTGAATGTCAGAGGAAAAGGGCACGGCAAACGAGAAAAGAGATGCTGCGAGAGGAAGTTTTTCGGCTGAACACTTGCCTGTCGGCCCGAAAAGCAGTAATTTAGCGGCTGAAATCAAAACCACAGATGCCATGCCACGACTGATATTTATATTGTTTTCGCTGTTAGTTAGCATATCGTCGACTGCTCAGGAGCAGGCCGACAGCCTTTTTCGTGTTCACTTGGAGAATGATGAATATCAGGTTTGGATGGACCTGAACCTCTACGACAACGACATCGTAGTGCCCGGACAGGACATCCTCGGAGCCCTTCCCGGATACCTTGGCGCGCGGCGCGACCCAAGGAAATGGCTCGTACTGGAGTCTGTAATAGAGGGAAAGACAGCCACGTTGACCATTGTCAACGACTACGGAAGCGAGGACTTGCAGGCTTCTCTCGTTCCCAACGGCGACGGCACCTATACTCTCACCCGTCTTTCGGGCAGCACCATCAAGATTGTAGTGGACCGAAAGTGGGTCAAGCTGCCCAAAAAGCTTGTTTTCAAGCGCAAATAACCTGACTTGTTAAAGCATATATTGAAGATCGGAGAAGCCGTTTTCGGTTATTCCCAGAGTCTCCGTAAACTTTCTCCAACTATCCTGGAGCAATGCTACAGCAGCTCTGGAGAAGTTCTCCAACAGCCCCGGAAGGTTGCTACAGCTATGCTGGAGAACGTTTACAGCACGTCCCGTAACCGCCCGAAAAGGCTCCGCCGGCTGCGAGCAGCACAGGCCGGCTATGAGAAAAGCAGTCGGTCGGCTATCACTCCGGCTGAAAACAGAAGTCCGTAGATGAACATATTTCTCGCATTTTCACCCAGAACTACATTCAGTTCACGCCCTTCATGGATGCGTTTCATCTTTCGGTATGTGCGTGCATGGAGCATAAGGTAAAACGTTGGCAAAAAGAATGTTAACCATTTTCCGCTAAAGAAGAACGTCAAGCCCATGTGGAAGGCAGCCAGACCCAATCCGAAGTAGAGCAGTTCGGAGGCTTTCTCGCCTATCAGGACTACCAGTGTGCGCTTGCCAACCTTGCGGTCGCCAACGCGGTCGCGATAATTGTTCACCACAAGCAGCGTGTCTATCACCATGCCACACGCTATCGACGACAGCACCACGGGCTTTGTCAGCGTGAGGGTTTGCAGGTAATAGGTGGCGCAAACGGGCACCAAGCCGAAGAAAACCAGCACAAGCAGGTCGCCCAGACCAACGTAGGACATCACCAAGGTGTAGAGAAAGCAGAACACCACGCACGCCAGACCAACCCAGAACATGGTGGTTCCGCCGTAGAAAATGAGCGGCATCCCAATCAACGCCGCAGTCAGCGTCGTGGCGGAGATAGCCCACAGCATTGCCGTTGGCGACACCCAGCCCTGAGCGCAGGCCCTCTCCGGTCCTAACCGCTCCTCGTTGTCAGTGCCGCGGCGGAAGTCGAAGTAGTCGTTGATGAAGTTGGCATCGATCTGCATGACGAATGCGAACAGTACGCACAGCACCGCAGGCACCACTTTAAGGCAGAAAACCTCACCCGTGAGGGCATAAAGATCGCTCCATGCAAGCGACAAAGCCATCATCAGCGGCACGGCAGCACCTGCCAAAGTCTTCGGTCGGGCAGCCAGCACCCATGCTTTCAGTCCGTTTCTGGTTATGTTTGATTGTGTCATTACTTTGTAATTATTTTATCAAATAACGCAAATATAGTGGAAATGTTGTTAAGAAAATCTTAAAAAAGCAACATTGCAGAGCCACATTCTTTGTTCTTTTATAAAATGTGAGTACCTTTGCGCTTCGTTGGCCGTGCCCCCACACAGAGCTGTATGGGAGGGGAGTCAACTTCGTAATTGCTTTGTTATGACAAACTATTTCCACTACTTTGTGCTGTCGGTAGCCTTTATGTGTGCAGATGTATGCCGTGCAGCCACCACAGACATCCCTGTCGCTACTGGCGCAAACACCTCCGACGGTCACGATACGCTGAACGTAGTGATCCTTGGCGACTCCAACACCTTCAACGGCGGCGACGACTGCACCGACGAAAGAGGATGGAACACATGGTTCCGAAGGGTGTTCCGCCCTGCCACCTGCAAGAGCTATGCCCGCAGCGGAGCCACTTGGACCAACACCAAGGCCACTGTGACAAACGCTCAAGAAAAGATTGATGTCATTGGTAATAACAACGTAATTTACAATCAGATAGTCCGTCTGAAGCAAGCACACGCCAAAGGCCATCAGCCCACTCCACACCTGATAATCATTGCAGCCGGAACCAACGATGCCTGGTTCACCAAACATCGTCCGCAGGCATACGACAAGACGGCCCGGCAGGTGTTTGCCGACAGTCAGACGTTCACCACCAAGCGCAATGTGAACACCGTTCTGACTCTTGCCGAGTCGGTGCGCTACGGCTGCGAGATGCTCATGGAGGCTTTTCCCGGTGCCCAGCTGGTGCTTGTCACCCCACCCCAGTGCGTCAAAGTGGACGGCGACAAGATGCTGCTCACAGGCGACATAATCGAGCAGTGCGGTGCATACATGGGCATTGGAGTGATAAGACTCGACAAGATAGGAGCCATCAATGCCACTCGCGAACGCCAACAGAAGCACTACACTGCTGACGGAGTTCACACCAACAGGCTCGGAGCACGGCGCAACGGCACCATCATAGCCCGGCAGGTGGGCGCAATGCTGGGAATGTAGGCTCGCTGTCAAACAATAAGAATATAATGTCAAGCAATACATACGAAACAGAACAACATTAACCCACAATGGTATTTTCAGATTTATTCTTCCTCTTCGTATTTATACCCTCTTTCATGCTGTGCTACCTCACGGCAATGTTTATCGACAAGAAGCTGTCTGGTCCCCAGACCGATGCAAGCAACACCACAAAGAACTTCGTTCTGGTGGTGTTCTCACTGCTTTTTTATGCCTGGGGAGAGCCGGTTTATGTGTTCCTGATGTTGTTTTGCGTGCTGATGAACTACTTTGTAGGTCGCGGCATCGAACATTTTGACGGCGGAAAGCGCAAAGCGATGCTCGTCGTGGGCCTCGTGGTGAACATCAGCATACTGGGAACGTTCAAGTATCTGGGCTTCTTCGCCTCTGTGCTCAACGATATGGGCGTGCCGGTGGCTCAGCCCAAGATAGCCCTTCCTATCGGAATCAGCTTCTATACGTTCCAGTCAATCTCCTATCTCATTGATGTCTATCGCCGCGAGTCGCCCGTTCAGAAGCGCTTTCTGGGTCTGCTGCTCTATATATCGATGTTCCCTCAGCTCATTGCCGGCCCTATTGTGCGCTACGGCACGGTGGCCGAGGAGATAGGACGGCGCCATGTGTCGCCCTCGGATTTTGCAGAGGGCATCTACCGCTTCCTCATTGGTCTTGGCAAGAAGGTCATCCTGGCCAACCAACTCTCCGAGATTGCCGAGCAGTTCCTTGTTGCTGGCCTTCCCTCGCTGTCTACCACGGGTGCATGGATAGGTATTCTGGCTTTCACTTTCCAGATTTATTTCGACTTCTCGGGCTACAGCGACATGGCTATCGGCATTGGCCGCTGCCTTGGTTTCCACTTCAACGAGAACTTCCGTCACCCCTACTGCTGCAACTCCATCAGCGATTTCTGGCGCCGCTGGCACATTTCGCTCGGCAGCTTCTTCCGCGACTATGTCTACATACCTATGGGAGGCAACCGCCGCCATCAGATTCTTAACATCATGGTGGTATGGTTTCTCACTGGAATGTGGCACGGAGCAAGCTGGAACTTCATTATCTGGGGTGTCTATTTCGGTTTGATAGTGATGCTTGAGAAGTACACCCTGCTCAAGGTTATAAACCGCATACCGTCGCCTTTGCTCCATATCTACAGCCTTGCACTGGTAATCATTGGCTGGGGAATATTCTATTTCGACGACTTCAACAAGATGGTGGTCTTCTTCCAGTCGTTCTTCGGTCAGGTGGCTACGTTCACTGACTTTGCCTCGCAGACCGCTATCACCGACAACTTCTGGCTGTGGATAGCAGCAATAGTGCTGTCGATGCCCGTCAGGAGCGCGGTGGAGAACTTTCTCGACAAACATTCGGCCAACGGCAACGGACTGGCAACGACGGTTGTTTTCACTGCACGCACTGCACTCTCGGTGGCTATCCTCGTGCTGAGCGTGGCTCTGCTGGTGGGCGCAACAAACAATGCGTTCATCTACACACGCTTCTGAACAATCGGCAATGATAAATGAATAACTGTAAAATGAACTCGGCAATGCCCAGGCATTGGAAAACTATAAACTGAAAAACGAATATGAATTCAGCCAAAAAGACTTTGCTTCTTGCTGTGGCCGTGCTCGCGGCATCAGCTTCGCAGGCCCAGAAAGCCCCGCGACTTGAGATTACACCTTATATAAATAATGTAAATGCCGATGCCGCGGTGAGGAAAACCACCTCGAACATAATCATTGCAGGCAGCGGACTCACCTTGCGTGCCTTTGAACCATACGGTGGCGACCGCAACGAGGGAGGCTATGCCGGTGCCGTGAACAAGTATCAGGAGGTGCTGGGCAAGAAAGTGCAGGTCTACTGCATGACTATCCCGACAGCCGTTGCCTTCTATTGCCCCGACGGAGCAGCCGAGTGGACACGCAACGAGTGTGCTGCAATAAACAATATCTACGGAAAGCTGTCGACAGACGTGAAGAGCGTGAACGCCTACACTACCTTGGGAAGCCACGCTCACGAACCAATCTATTCGCGCACCGACCACCATTGGGCACCGCTGGGAGCCTTCTATGCTGCTCGCGAGTTTGCGCGCGTTGCTGGTGTGCCTTTTGCTTCGCTTGATGCATACGAGAAGAGAGTCGTGAGAAACTATGTTGGCAGCATGGCACGCTTCTCGCGCGACGCAGCAGTGAAGCACTCGCCCGAGACATTCGTGTATTACGTGCCTCGCGACTCGAGTTACACCACTACCATGACCGTCTACACGCTTGACAAAGGACGCAAGCGCGTGGTTTCGCAGAGCGAACCGCAGACTGCCAACTTCTTCCGCACCTACAAGGATGGCAGCGGCGCGGCCTACTGCACGTTCATGGGAGGCGACGACCGCACTGTGGCTGTAAGGACAAACACTGCCAACCACCGCCGTCTGCTGATACTCAAGGACAGCTACGGCAATGCTTTGCCACCCTATCTGTTCGGTTCTTTTGAGGAGGTTCACGTGGCCGACTGCCGCTATTTCACTCCCAACGTGGTGGACTATGTTCGCCAGAACGGCATCACGGATGTGCTCTTTGCCAATAATCTCATCCATGCCTCAATGCCGAAGACGGTGCAGTCATATATGAAATATCTTGAACAATAACGTCACAGCTTATCTTTGACTATGAAAAAATACTACGCCTATACGGGCATTATCATGGCAGTGTTTGCCACGATAGCAGTGGTGTTCGATACTTTTCCGCGCAGCAAGGTGTCCGAATTGGAGAAGCGAGACCTTGCCCAGTTCCCTACCTTCACGTGGGATAGGCTCTTCAATGGCACTTTCACAAAGGAAATGTCGTCTTGGTTCAGCGACAGCGAACCCTTCCGCGACGAGCTTATGGCCCTGAGCATGAACGTAAAGGACATTATAAGGATAAGCAGCGGAGAGGAAAACGTGTCGTTCCATGCGGCAGAAGACCCTGCAGCAGAAGCTGCCAGACGCGAGGAAGCAGAGGCTATGGCCGCTGGAAACCGCAATGCCGGAGCCTATAAGAATAACGTTACGGCGCAGGAGAATGCCAAGATTGCCCATGCTGGCATTATTGTTGTGGGCAGTGGCGACAAGGTTAGGGCAATGATGGCCTACGGAGGGCTGCCTGGCGGTGGCACTGATTTTGCCCGTGCGGTGAACAAATACAAAGAGGTGATGCCGCAGGTGAATGTCTATGGCATGGTTATTCCGACCTCGGTGGAGTTCTATTGTCCAGAAAAGGTGAAGAAAGCGACCAAGGAAGAGCGCCTTACCATCAACAACATTTACTCGCATTTCAACGATTCGGTGAAGGCTGTTGACGCATATACGGCACTGGCACAGCACGCAGGCGAGGATATCTACCTGCGTACCGACCACCATTGGACCCCATTGGGCGCGTTCTATGCAGCCCGACAATTTGCCAAGGTAGCACGTGTGCCATTCAAGGAACTAAGCAGCTACGAACGCAGAGTGGTAAAGGGCTTCGTTGGAAGTATGTATGGATACTCAAGGGACATATCTGTGAAGAAAGCTCCAGAGGACTTTGTCTACTATGTACCTAAGAATATGCCTTACAGCACGACCTATGTGAACTACTCACTCGACAAGCAGTTCAAGGTCACGGCTGAGAGCCGGCCCGTGCCAGGGGAATATTTCATCAAGTATAAGGACGGTAGCGGTGCGGCCTACTCCACCTTCATGGGTGGCGATGCACGGTTGACGACGGTGAAGACACAAGCCAAGACGGGCCGCAAGGTGCTTGTCATCAAGGATAGTTTCGGAAATGCCGTGCCGGGATACCTCTTCTACTCATTCGACGAGGTTCATGTGGCAGACTTCAGATACTTCACCAAGGACATGAAACAGTACATCCTTGACAACGGTATCACCGATGTGCTCATTGTTGTGAACGTGTTTAACGCTTATTCCACCGGCGTTAGCAAGAAGATCGAGGGGCTTGTGGCCACACAGCCACAGCCCTAACGCACGGTGATATGGAAGCAGGCCTGATGTACTTCGTATTTGATGTAGCATCGGTTCTGCAATCTGAGGTCGCGCAAAACGTTGCCCAAGACACCTTTCAGGCGCTCTGTGGGAACCTCATGTTCAGTGTCAATCGTTGAGTTTTCGCCTATAGGAACGTAATGAGTGTAGGCTATATCAAACGTGGTGCCGAACAAATGGCAGCTGTTCTCAGTGGCATTGCGGTTGTGCCGGCGCAGTTTCTCAACATCTTCCTTTGACCGCAATACGCTGGTAACGATTATCTTGTGGGGCTTGATGTGCTTTTGTGTCAGGCTGTCGATGAAGTTGCGTCCTATGTCTTGCAATAAAACAGATGCTTTTGGAACAAGATATGGAATACTGCGAGTCAGCTCGGCCACACAGAAATATGGGTTACTGCCTATAAAGACAAGGTCGGTCTTGCGGTTCTCTGCATCTATACGGTTCATTACAGGTGTCACACCAAGGCTGTTGGCAGCCTCGAGCTGCACGGCATTGCTGTCGGGAAACGTCTCGCTGTAGTCTTTATGTCCTTGCAGAAGACGATTGTCTCCCTGTATTTCGGCACCGACAAATCCCTCCGTATTGTCCTTCAGGTTCTTTACCGTAACCTCATCGGCTTCTTCAGAAGCCTTCTCACTTAAATCATTGATGCTGACTTTGGCTACCTCAGGAAACACACAACGTACCAATGCCAGTACTATCGTGACTGAAAGAAATCCAAGAATATATCTTTTCTTTGTTATCTTCATACCTTTATATCAACTGCAAGGCTCTGGACAGACCGTCCTGACTGACATCCAAGCCTCATGCAGCTCGCCATAGACTGGCAAGACTAAAACAATTTGAACTTTTTACCCTTTTTCTTACTTCCCCCAAAGCGCTGATAGAGCTTCCATCCGAGTATGGCAGCATCAAACATCGACGCGCTTCGACTCATAATGCTCGTTATGCGGCGGCTCGGTGTGGTGGGTTGCTGCGATTTGTTGAAAAGCTTTCCCCACATCTTGCGCATCTTGTTGTTGTCTTTGGTAATCTCGGTGATAAGCTGCGCCTTGCGCAAACGTATCTCACTGAGAGAGCGGTAGGTGGGTTGTGCGTCAACCATATTGTTGTTTGGCATGATGAAAGAGTTATCAGTTAGACATTAAAAGATTGGCGAGAAAGCGCACCAGAGGCTTCTCGACAAGCTGTTTGCGGAACAATACAAACAGTATAAGCACCAGCAAATAGAACGAACCGACAACGGAGAACGCACCAACCATTCCCATCAGTGGCTCAAGTGCATAGGCGGCAGCAAATGAGAAATAAATCATCATAATGATAAGCAGCAATGCAAACATTGCAACAATAGCCATCACGGTTAGCAGACGCACTACTTTCTCAATCACGTCAAGCTTTACATACTCTGACTGAAGTCCTATGTAGTGGCGGACAACCTCAACGAGCTGAGATATTGTTTCTACATTCTGGTCACTCGAAAGCATCTTTTGTATTGTTGATATTGTTATAATAATCTGTTATAATATAGTATGCGAGATACAACAGGCATGATTTAGATACGTTGCCGAAATGAAAAAGCGGAAAGAAAGTCACTCACACTAATGCAGCAAACTTTCCTTCCGCTATTCTTGCAGCTTAAACTTCCTCGGCAGAATCTTTGATGTCGTCAACAAAGTCGTCCATTTCCTTACGGCTCAGTTTGATGTCGTGCTTCTTGCAGAAATCATCAACTGCGTCGGAAATACGTGTACGAGTGTCAGCTCCCTTCTCTGGAGCGAGGAGCAAACCAAATGCCGCACCTGCGATTGCACCGCCAAGGAATGCGCCAATATAGCCTAATGTCTTCATGGTTATAAGTATTTATGTTAAACAAATTGTGTATCCTCATCGCAAAAGTATAAAAAACTTTCGTATCCGCTCAACTTTAACAACTTAAAATTATGTAAAAAACCTACTTTTATTTCATTTAACAAACTTTATGTAGCCTTTTCTTCGCTGTTTTCAGCTGTTTTTGTACTTTCGCAAAGTGAAACAAATCATTATTAACTATAATCTATGAATATGAAGAAATTCATGCTTTTGAGTGCCGCAGCATGTGTAGCATTGGCTTTCACGGGCTGCAAGTCGAGCGAAAGTGCCTACAAGAAGGCTTACGAAAAGGCTAAGGCGCAGGAGAACGCTGGCTACAACATTTCCCAGAACACCCCATCGGAGACACAGTATGGCAACAACGAGCCGCAGGTTAAGGTCGTAACTCCGGCTGTTGTCACTCCTGTCACAGAGACTCCAGTTGTTGACAATACAGACAATGTTGCCGTTCGTACAGAGAATATCTCTGTTGTAAGCGGTGAAGGTCTTAAAGCATACAGCGTTGTAGTAGGCGCATTTGGCCTTCGTGCCAATGCAGAAGGACTCCAGCAACGCCTCAAGAACCGTGGCTACAATGCCCAGTTGGGTTTCAATTCTCAGAAAAACATGTACCGGGTAATCATTGCCACCTTCAACTCAAAGGCCGAAGCAGCTCAGATGCGCGACCAGATTCGCGGCGAATTTGGCGATGCCTGGCTCCTTGCTAAATAGTTTGAAATGCGAATTCTGTCAGTTGACTATGGCCGGAAGCGCACAGGAATAGCAGTCACCGACCCCTTGCAAATTATAGCAAACGGGTTGGCGACTGTTTCTACATCATCCCTTTTCGACTTCCTATGCGATTATGTGGCTCGCGAACAGGTCGAAAAGATTATCATTGGCGAGCCAAAACAGTCCAATGGTGAGCCAAGTGAGAATATGGCAAGGGTGAAAGCTTTCTATCAAAGATGGAAGAAAGCTATGCCGCAGATACCTATTGAGTTCTTCGATGAAAGGTTTACGTCGGTCCTTGCCCATCAAGCCATGATTGACGGCGGTCTAAAAAAGAAAGCCAGACAGAACAAAGCACTCGTTGACGAGATTAGTGCAACAATTCTCTTACAGGACTATATGCGTTCAAATAAACACAGATTATGATTCTACCAATATATATATATGGTCAGCCTGTGCTGAGAAAGGAAGCTCAGGACATCACTGCCGACTACGAAAATCTCCCAGAACTCATTACTAATATGTGGGAAACGCTCGCTGAATCAGGAGGTATTGGGCTTGCAGCACCTCAGATTGGCAAAGCAATACGTGTCGTTGTAATAGACCTTGACCCTCTTGCAGATGATTTCCCTGAATATAAAGGCTTCAAGAAAGCATACATAAACCCGCACATTGTGGAAGCTGACGAAAGCAAAACGGAAACTCTCGAGGAGGGTTGTCTGTCGCTTCCGGGCATCCATGAAAACGTAACGCGCCCTACGCGCATACTTGTAAGGTGGGTTGACGAGCAATTCCAGCCGCACGAAGAGTGGATAACGGGCTATCTGGCACGTGTCATGCAGCATGAATTCGACCATCTTGACGGAGTAATGTTTGTCGACCGCATCAAGCCGCTGCGCAAACAGCTCATCCGAGGCAAGCTGTCGTCACTCGTTAAAGGCCGCTATCGCTGTGGCTACCGCACAAAGGGTGTGAAGTAGACAGCTAAACCATAAAATACTATTGCAGATGCCACGCCTTACCTCACTGATCGCTGTTGTGTGGTTTGCCGCTTTCTTGTCTACGGCAAACGCACAATACAATGTCAAGAACATGATAGAGGAAGGGCGAAGCTGTCTTGCAACAGGAGAATATCTCGTGTCGATGCACCTGCTGAACCGTATTGCGATACTCAAACCTTATCTCTACGAGCCTTGGTATTTGATGGCACAGGCCAAATACCACCTTGAAGACTACGATGGAAGCATCCACGACAGCAGCAAAGCTATCGAGCTGAATCCTTATATACCCGAAATGTTAGACCTGCGGGCTATGAGCTACATTCAGAAAGAGCGTTACGACAGTGCAGCAGTAGACTATACCCGGGCCATCGAACTGTCGCCCGACAACAGCAACTACTGGTTCAACCGTGCATGGTGCTATGACCGTGCCAACCAGAGGGAGCTGTCACGCTCTCAGTTGGAGTATATCATTCGCCGATGGCCGTCGCTTTCGCAGGCCAAACAGCTACTTCGTGAGCTCAACGGGGGCAAGAAACGCTCGCTCACAACCAGACAGCAGGTGCTTAGCACACGCCGACTTATAAGTAAGACACAACTAAAACCGTGAAAGAAGCACTATGAATACATTGTGGAGCATAGTATTCTTCCTGATGCCAATACTTGGAATAGTCTACATTGGCTGGCATATCTGGCTTATATTACCTCTTCAGGCTTGGCTTAAAATGGTTGTGCTGATATTTCTCGGAGCAGCCTTTGCACTTTTCTTTGCCAACTTTCTGCTCGACATCGACTCTATGCCGATGGCGGCAGCAACGTTTATCTACAACGTCGGCACATCCTCCATCTTCATTGCGCTGTATCTCGTGATGCTGTTCCTTGTCTTCGACTTAGGAAGACTGTTGCACATTATTCCCAAAGAGTTCCTGCCCAACAGCATCGGGGGCACTATAACCGTATTGGCAATCATCATCCCCGTGTTCATCTACGGCAACTGGCACTACTACGACAAACATCGGCAGACTCTTGAGCTTACTACGAGCAAGCCGCTGTCGCATACTTACAAGCTCGTAATGCTCAGCGACCTTCATCTCGGGTACCATAACCAGCGCAATGAACTAAGCCGATGGATAGATATCATCGCCGCCGAAAAGCCCGACTTGGTGCTTATTGCCGGCGATATTATCGACCGCAGTATGCGTCCACTGACCGAACAGGACATGGCTGCCGAGTTTCGCAGGCTTAATGTGCCTGTCTATGCTTGTCTCGGAAACCACGAATATTATAGCGGAAAGCCCGAAGCCCAGCAGTTCATTGCTACTACAGGCATCAAACTCCTCAGCGACACGAGCCAAACCGTGAATAACGACATCACGATTGTAGGGCGCGACGACCGTACCAACCGCCGCCGCAAGCCACTGAAGACCATTCTTGCCACGGCTGACACTACCCGCTACACGATAGTTCTTGACCATCAGCCATACCATCTCGAGGAAGCCGGACGGTCACACGTGGATTTCCAGTTCAGTGGACACACCCACTACGGACAAGTTTGGCCCATCAGCTGGATAACCAAAGCCATATACGAGTGTGCTTTCGGCTCACATCAGCGTGGCAATACCCACTACTATGTTAGCTCGGGAATAGGAATCTGGGGCGGAAAGTTCCGCATCGGCACTCGCTCTGAATATGTCGTGGCAACCTTGCGCCACCGTCAGCAGTAACAGTTAGCCCCAATTGCAGCAGGCACAGGCAGATAAACCAATCAGAATAGATACACCATATTATTAACCTAAATATCATTTTGGCTTATGGGAAGTTTCTTTAAAAACATCATCAAGGCAGCCGGCGAGAGTGGCGACCTTGGAAACGTTATCAATGTAGCCACTCGCGGAGGCAGCTTGGGCGACATCATCAACGAAGCAGCACAGGGAGGAACCCTCGGAACAATCGTTGATGCCATGACACGGCGCAAGAAAAAGGCTGCCGACGACGAGGAAATAGAAGACGAAGAACTCGTTGACGGAGACGAGGATGCAGAAACCGCAGAGGAAGAAGTAGACTCTGAGGGTGAGGAATACGACGAAGAAGTGGCTGAAGACGAGGCTGAATGTGACGGAGAGTCCGAAGAAACCGAAGAGGAAGAGGTGGCATCAGAAGATGCCGACGGCTCCGGCAAATCCGGCGGCTTCGGCAGTGTGCTCGGCAGCATCCTCAGTGGCGGCAACTTAGGCAACCTGGCCAAGGGTGTTATCAGCATCATCGGACTTGCTGGCAGTGCTTTCGGCAAGAAAAAAGGCTGACACAGACACAACTCACACAAGTATCCGCTCAACAAAAAAGCGACTCTGTTAAACCTAAACATCACAAACATCATGGAAAAACTTATCAATACCATAACCCTCATGGCCAAGACTGGTCTGTTTTTTGCCAGTGCCGACGGTGACTACTCGGACAAAGAGAAGAACTTCATCGATGGTTTCATCAGCGGTATAGAAAACATCGGCGACATCGACGACGAGTTGAAAGCTAAGGTCAACGATGCCATAAGCCACACCTACACCCTCTACGAAATAGTAAAGGAAACACAGCAGCTTCTCGAAGGCTTCTCGCCCGACGAGCAAAGTGCCATCAAGAAAAGCCTCAAGGCTTTTGTCAACAAAGTGATTGACGCCGACTGCGAGCGCAAGAGCACTGAACAAGAGAACTATCTTGCCTGGAAAAAGGCCATAATGTAGTAAACAAGCTCGCCCCAACGGTTCGGATTATAGGAGAAAGAGTCATTGCACTACCGTGGCAAGACGTTTCTTGCCCCCGATGCAGGGTCTAAATATCTATCTCCAGACCGTCGTAAGCAAACTCAATGCCTTCCGGCAATCGCCGGGAGGCATCTTTATGAAAGCCTATCTCGTGAGTAAGGTGTACTAGGTAGGTGCGCTTCGCCCCTACTCTACGGGCAAACCTGATTGCATCGTCCACCAGTTGATGCGAATGATGCTCTCGTTCCCATCTCAGTGCGTTCACCACCAGCACCTCAACTCCGTGCAGATACTCCATCTCTCCGTCGGCTATCGTCTTCATGTCGGTGATATATGCCAGTGACCCAATCCTGTAGCCAAGGATTGGAAGCTTGCCGTGCATCACCTCAAACGGCATCACCTCGACACCCTTGATGGTGAACTTTTCATGCGGAGCAATCTCATGGAGAGCTATCTTGGGCACTCCAGGATAAAGTTTCTCAGTAAAACAGTAGGGCATTGTCTGACGCAAGCCACTTGCCGTGCCACTGTTGGCATAGACATTCAGGTCGCCGAAAACGCAGAATCCACGCAGGTCGTCAATGCCCGCAACGTGGTCATAGTGTATATGAGTGACAAGCACGCCGTCAAGAGGCTTGAACTCCAAGGGCATCAGCTGCATCCGAATATCCGGTCCGCTGTCGATTAGCAGCCTGACGTTGCCCACATCGAGCAAGGCTGCCGTCCTGTAGCGCTTGTCTTTGGCATCAGTGCTCTTGCAGACAGCACATCCGCATCCCAACACAGGCACTCCGGCAGAAGTGCCTGTGCCCAAAAATCTCAAACGCATCTTACCTTCCATCATCAAATAATATTAACTTCCGGATGAATGTCAATGCCAAATGTCTTCTTTACATCGCTGCGAATGGCATCACACAGGCGCACTATGTCGTTGCCTGAAGCTCCGCCACGGTTAACAAGCACCAGTGCCTGGCGGTCGTGAACACCTGCATTGCCAAGCGAGCGGCCCTTCCATCCACAGCGGTCTATCATCCATCCGGCTGGGATTTTATACTTTTCGCCCCCGGCGGCAGCATTTCCGTCCACTACATAGTAAGGCACGTCGGGCCACGAAGCCTGCAACCTCTTGAATGTTTCCCTGTCAACGACCGGGTTCATAAAGAAACTTCCTGCATTGCCCTGCTTTTTCGGGTCGGGAAGTTTATCATTTCTTATGTCGATGATAGTCTGGCGAAGCTCCTCAAGTGTCGGTTTCTCTATGTTGCGACGCTCCAATTCTGAGCGTATGTTGCCATAGTCGAGCTTCAGTTCGGCACTGCGCTGTAGGCGGTAGCTTACGTATGTGACGAGATAACGGTTCTTCCACTCCTGCTTGAAGCGGCTCTGCCTGTAACCATAGTTACATTCGGCGGCTGCAAACTCCACCTTACGGCCTGTAGCTATCTCCACAGCCTCAATGCGTTCAATTATCTGGCTCACCTCAACACCGTATGCACCAATGTTCTGAACAGCCGAAGCACCCACCTCACCGGGTATGAGCGACAGGTTCTCTGCGCCGTAGTAGCTATGCTCTACGCAGAAAGCCACAACGTCGTCCCATGTTTCGCCTGAACCGCAGCGCAGCAACACGCTGTCGGCTTTGTCCTCAGATGCCTCTGGCTCGGCCACAACCTCAATGCCCTTGATGGCCGAATGAACCACCACACCGTTGAAATCGCCTGTAAGCAGAAGGTTGCTGCCCCCTCCTATTATGAGTAATGGGAGCTGGCTACGCTGCAACATCTCAGCCACTGCCACTGCATCGTCTGCCGTTTCATATTCCACGAATTTGGCACACTGTGCTTCCAGTCCGAAAGTATTGTGCTTTAAGAGGTTGTAATTGCTGCGTTCAATCATAGGTTAATCTTTGTCAGCTTCCAGTCCGAGCCTGCCTTGCGGAACTTCAGTTCTGTTTCCAATCCGTTGGAGATGCCCTTGAACAGGAATATTTTTTCCTTGCCTTCGGCGTAGGTCTGTCCGTATACGATGTTGTAAATCTGGTCGCGCGGTATCTCCGGCAAGTAGTCAGACCATGTGTGGGCTGGAATCTTCCGCTTTACCACGGTTGTCTCGTCGTCGCCATCAGGGTCAGGACCTTCATAGCTCAGTGGATTTGCCACGTGCGAGAGCTGGAACTTCTTGTCGGCAAAGAATTTCTGCAGGAAGGTCAGGAACGAAGCGTTGTTGCTTTGGCTCAGTCCCACCTTGTTGATTGAGGCCAACACCCAGAAGCCTTGTGGGTGGCAGAACACATACTGCTCCGCTATGCCTTTCTTGAGGTGTATCTTTTCCACCACCACAGTGTCCACATCGCGCTTTCTCACATCGTCGCGCTGCTTGTCGCTGTCGAATATCTGCGTGTAGTATTCCTGATTTTGATAGAAGTGTTCCATGCGCCACGCCCTGCGCTCAACCGTCTTTGTCTTTCCGTTTTCTGTCACTGGAAGCGGAAAGAGTATGCGGTTCATCTGCACCTTTTTCTTAGATATAAAGTCGAAGAAGAAGTCGGCAAACAGTTTGTCGGCAGCTTTGGCCGTCTGAGGCTCCACAGCCACGGTATCTTCAGCAACAGAACTGGAATCGACGGCAGCCGAGTCTTTTCCTGTCGGCTGCTGTTCTGGTTGCTTGCCGGTACACGACATCATTGTCAAAGCGACGTACACAACGCCCAGCAAGCCCAAGAGAGAGTGTTTATTCATTGTATGAAGTGTTGTAAACTATAGTGCAAAAGTACAACTTTATTACGACATGTTTCTTGTTTCAGACTAAAAATGTTAACTTTGCATCGTTAAAACAAGATATTCATTTAAATATGTTACTCGAAAAGATAGAATCTCTGCTCACTGAGATTGGCTCATTGAAGGCCAACAGCTCAGAGGAGATAGAACAGCTGCGACTGAAATACCTCAGCAAGAAGGGACAGATAAACGCTCTCATGGCCGATTTCCGCTCGGTTCCAGCCGAACAGAAGAAGGTGGTAGGCATGAAAATCAACGAGCTGAAGCAGTCGGCTCTGCAACGTATCAACGAGCTGAAGGAACAGTTTGCTGCTTCCGAGGCCACAGCCGACGACATCGACCTTACCCGCACGCCCTACCCCGTGGCTCTCGGTACGCGTCATCCGCTCACGATAGTCCGCAATGAGATCATCGACATCTTCTCACACATGGGCTTTGTCATGGCCGAAGGTCCCGAGATTGACGACGACCTGCACGTCTTCACCAAGCTTAACTTCGCTCCCGACCACCCTGCACGCGATATGCAGGACACGTTCTTCATCGAGCAAAATCCCAACGACGTAACGAAGAATATCCTTCTGCGCTCGCATACCAGCGGCGACCAGGCTCACTATATGGAAACCCACGAGCCGCCAATACGCATCCTCTGCCCCGGAAGAGTGTATCGCAACGAGGCCATCAGTGCCCGTGCCCACTGCTTCTTCCACCAAGTAGAGGGACTGTATGTCGACAAGAACGTTTCATTCACCGACCTCAAGCAGGTTCTGCTGACCTTTGCTCGCGAGATGTTCGGTGCCGACACCAAGATCCGCCTGCGTCCGAGCTACTTCCCCTTCACCGAACCGAGTGCCGAAATGGACATCTCCTGCCACATCTGCGGCGGCGAGGGATGCGGCTTCTGCAAGCATACCGGCTGGGTAGAGATACTGGGATGCGGAATGGTTGACCCCAATGTGCTCGAAGCGTGCGGCATCGACAGCACCGTCTACAGCGGATATGCCTTCGGTATGGGCGTTGAGCGCATCACCAACCTGAAGTATCGCGTTTCAGACCTGCGTATGTTCTCCGAGAACGACACGCGCTTCCTCGAGCAGTTCACGGCTGCCAACTAACCGACAGACCGCTGCGCGAAAACCTCCACGTGATTACGGGAAAGTAATAAGGACCATATCACAAGCCCACCCCCTACCCCTCCCCAAGGGAGGGGAGAACATACAAACCATCATAAGTTATTCTTCCCCCATTGGGGGAATTGTGGGAGGCTAACAATATGAGTCATATTACTTTCTTGGAATTACACTATTAGCTTTCCATTCTTCATCTCTCACCGAGAAACAAGAGTGCTGCCACTGTGCAGAAAGCATTAATGACCGAAACACAACAAGAAAAAATATCATGGCAAAAGAACTGAAAGAATTGACAAAACGTGCCGACAACTACAGTCAGTGGTTCAATGACCTGGTTGTCAAGGCCGATCTGGCAGAGCAGTCGGCGGTTCGCGGCTGTATGGTAATCAAGCCCTATGGCTACGCTATCTGGGAAAAGATGCAGCAGCAGCTCGACAAGATGTTCAAGGAAACGGGTGCGCAGAACGCCTATTTCCCTCTGCTCATACCGAAATCATTTCTCTCTCGCGAGGCTGAACACGTAGAGGGATTTGCCAAGGAGTGTGCCGTAGTGACACACTATCGCCTGCGTGCCAAGGAAGACAAGAGCGGCGTAGAGGTCGATCCGGCTGCCAAGCTGGAGGAAGAGCTCATTGTTCGCCCCACGTCGGAGACCATAATATGGAACACTTACAAGAACTGGATACACTCTTGGCGCGATCTGCCACTGATGTGCAACCAGTGGTGCAATGTGATGAGGTGGGAAATGCGTACCCGTCCGTTCCTCCGCACAAGCGAATTTCTTTGGCAGGAGGGCCACACAGCCCACGCCACACGCGAAGAAGCCGAAGCAGAGGCTAAGCAGATGCTGAGAGTATATGCCCGTTTTGCTGAAGAATGGATGGCCGTGCCGGTGGTTCAGGGAGTGAAAAGCGAGACCGAGCGTTTCGCCGGAGCACTCGACACATACACCATCGAGGCCATGATGCAAGACGGAAAAGCGCTCCAAAGCGGAACGAGTCACTTCCTCGGACAGAACTTCGCCAAGGCTTTCGACGTGACTTATCTTAATAAGGAGAACAAGCCCGAGTATGTATGGGCAACGTCGTGGGGCGTAAGCACTCGCCTGATTGGTGCGCTGATAATGACACACAGCGACGACAACGGACTGGTTCTGCCTCCGAAGCTGGCTCCGATACAGGTTGTCATCGTGCCTATCACCAAGGGCAAGGAGCAGCTTGCAGCCATCTCAGAGCGCCTGCAGTCAGTGATTGCCAAGCTGCGCGACATGGGTATCACCGTGAAATACGACGATTCTGAGAACAAACGACCTGGTTTCAAGTTTGCCGACTACGAACTCAAGGGTGTGCCCGTGCGCCTCGTGATGGGTGGCCGCGACCTTGAGAACGGCACGATAGAGGTTATGCGCCGCGACACTTTGGAGAAAGAGACTGTTGCTTTGGATGGTATCGAGGAGTATGTAGCCAAGCTTCTCGAGGACATTCAGCAGAACATATTTGATAAAGCGCGCCGTTTCCGCGACGAACACATATACGAATGTGACGACTACGAGGAGTTCAAGCAGAGGGTTAAGCAGGGAGGCTTCTTCCTTTGCCACTGGGACGGCACCGCCGAAACAGAGGCGAAGATCAAGGAAGACACTCAGGCCACTATCCGCTGCGTTCCTTTCATGTTCGAGCAGACCGAAGGCACCGACATGGTGAGCGGCAAACCATCTAAGTGCCGCGTGCTCATAGCACGCAGCTACTGATACAACAATCGGCAGAACTCACATCACAGGGTTCTGCCGATTGCTTTTATTGTCCGTCACGAACGATATTACACATTATCATCTGGTCTATCTCGGAAATCCCGTGGCTACGAAGCATGGAGCTGTCGCCCTGCATCTCTTGTTCCAGAGTAGCGACCGGAGTATCGGCTTCGCTGCTTTCACTTTCATTGGAAAGTGCCACAAACCGCCCAAAATAGTCAGCTGCCTTTGACAAATCGCCCATGAGCCAGTGGCAATAGCCGCAGTTGAGACTGTCGGCTGGCAGTGGCTTGCTGCTCTCGAGCAACTGCTCATACATCCGCTGGGCATCGGCATACTTGCCATCGTTGAGCAATGCCCATGCCAGCACTCGCTTTATGCGTTCGTCGTCGGGATATTCGTAGTAGAACTGATACAGCAACTTCACGGCTTCGGCTGCCTCCCCATTCCCTATCAATGCTATTCCATGGTTGGCGGCAAGCACCCGGCTCGTGGGATTTTGCTCCTTTAGCTGGCCGTAAAGAGTGCACGCCTGAGCATAGTCGCCCATGGTGAGGCACAGCCGCGCCAGCCCCTTCATGGCTTTCTGGTTGTCGGGCTCCAAGGCGAGCACCTGCTGGTAGTATTGTCGGGCCTGTGGAAGATGGTTTCGCTCGGTGTTGAGCAGTGCCTGAAGTAGGTAGTAAGACGGTGGGAACGTGTTTTCGGTTCCTATCGCCTGCAACAGCTGCTCGCACAAAGCATAGTGTTTCTGCCCAAACAGGAACATTGCTACGTCGACGCTCTGCCCCGGCATCATCTTGCCGGCAATATTCGGGTTGGCAACGAAGAGCGCAGGCAATGGCTTCGCAGGGCTGTCTGCTCGGGCGAAAGGATTGTGCAGTTCGGTGCGACGGCTGTAGAGATTGAAGAAGCGGTAGAGGTCCTGAAGATACATACGCCTGATATATGCCGGAGAGTTGCGTCGCTCGTCGGAAATCATCGGTCCGAGGGCATCGGCAGAGCCTATCATCTCGCGTACATTGGCTGGCAGACGGTCGATGATTTGTGCCATACCGAAGCACAGCGAGTATTTGTCGGAGTCGCAGAACGCACCGCCAAGCATCAGATTTTCTACGAAACGTGTACCGTTGGTCTTGCCGAACAACTGACTGAGCGAGGGGTGGCTGATTGAGAAAGGACAGAACCAGTGGGCCAGTGTGCTGAAAAAGGGAAAGCCCTTCATGCGCGAGAAGCCGCCGAAATAGATGTCGGCACCTTGCCGTTCCATATCCATCATTCGTCTGATGCTGCGCTCCACCTCCTCCATAGCTTCGTCGGCGGCCTCTGGATGCAGTATGTCCTGCATGGGATCGTCGTCTTTCTCGCTGATACCGAAGCGGTCGATGCGCAGATTGTTGTTCTTGATGAGTGTGGGAAGCACGTCGCGCTCGAGCACCTGATGGTCTTTCTCGGCGTTCATGCACAGGAATATCTGCTTCTGCAGCCCGGCAAGCTCCTCGCACTGCTGCTTGTCGAGGGTGGCAAGAGCCATCATCTGCGACAGTGCGGGATAGAGAACCTGCTGTCGCGTGGGCATAGACAAGGCCCAGCCAACGAGAGCACGCTGGCGAAGATGGTCGGGAGCGGTGTGGCTGAACAACTGATTGAGCAGCCAGAACTTGTGGAAGTCGAACAGGTGGAGGTTGGAGATGAACACCGCACTCACGAGATAGGAGGCATCAGCGGCATCTATGGTCGGCGAAAGGAAGAGTTGCTTGTAGAACTGCGCCTCTTGTTCGCTCCACTGGGGCGACACGAGCAAGGCCGAGAACAGGCGGTCGAGGAACTGGTAGTGTCGTTCGTAGAGTTGCCTGCGCTTTTCGCCGGCTTCATCGCCGTCGAGTGAAAGCATAGCCACATCCGAAACAAACCCTTCGAGCACGGAGCGTATGAAGTCGTGTGACTGATTTAGTCCGGCAGCTGCTTGCCTGGCATTGGCAAACACGCTGCGATTGAGGCACAGCCAGTGTAGCTCTACGTCCTGTATGAGGCTGTAGGTGCGACGCAGACAATTCATATATAGCTCTTCGCGCTGCGAGTCGGCATAGCCCCGGAGCATAAATTCCTTCATGCGGGAGTAGTCGGCAGCGATGTCTTCGAGTCTGTCGCGGTGCAGTGGAGTGCCCTGAGCAGGGAGTATGGATTTCAGAATGTTGAGGGCAGTGCCTAAATCCTTGTCGTAAACTGCGGCAAGCGCATCGGAAAGTGTGTGGGTCATGGTTCTGTGTGGTCAATGAAGGAAAGCCTGTGCCTTGTCAATATCCGACTGGTTGGGCCGGACGGCCTGCATGAACTTTAGTTTCGGCAGGCGGTCTATGGTGGCATCATCTACGTTCATGTAGCGTTTTAGCACTATTGCTCCGAGCTGAAGCTGCTGTTTGCGGCTGTCGAACAGCACGTTGTGCCCCAGGGCAAGAAGCTGAGTGGCTTGTGGTTCGGCAAACCATGCGGCATCCATCTCGTTATTGACAATCATCTTTGTGCGCAGAAGGATGTCGTTTATCTGCACCTTGTAGCTGTCATACTTGGGCTTGCCCTGCTTCAAGGCCAAGTCGGTAAGCATATCAGTGGCCGAGAAGCGCGTCATGGCTATCATCTTGTCGCTCAGCTGGGGCAGCGTTTTCACACGAGCTTTCTTGTTTGCCACCAGCACCCAGTAGTTGTTAGTTGCAGAAAAATATGTAAGCGCCAGATGGTTGCGCTTGAGCCGCTCTGCTCGAACAACATCGGTGATGCTGGCCTGCACGCTTCCGCCAACAAGGGCGGTATCGCAATCCATCTGTGCATTGAACATCCGCAGGCGGATGTCGACCTTAGTAGTGTCGTAGAGGAGACTGTCCTTGAGCAGATAGATGGGCAGGCAGTCGAGCGTGGGCATCACTCCCACCTTGAAAGCAGCCTCGTAGAGAGCTTGCTGGCGTTGCCGCTCAGCACGCTGCTCATGCTGTTGCTGTTCGGTTGACTTGCTGCAAGCCGAGAAAAGCACAGCTACTAATAATATAATAAGGTGAAACTGTTTACCCTTCATGTGGCAGAGGTTGTCAAAAAAATTAAGCATCGGCAAACATCCTGCCGTCTTTAAGGGTGATTTTCAGTTTGGTGTACTCGCTGTGGAACTCATGTTGCAGTCGGTGGAGGTAGCGCCTGCTCTCCCACTTGCACATGGGCAGGTCATGGAGAAGGTAGTTGCCGCAGCTCTGCGGCTCCGTGGCGGGCACGCTTTCCTGTGTGAGAATCCACTGAAGGCACTCAATGGTGAGTCTACGCATATCTTCAACGGTGTATGAGCCCGTCATTATGATATACATTCCCGTTAGGCAGCCCATTGGACCGACGTAGACAACGTCGTCCTTGGCCTCGCTGTTGCGGAACCATGTAGCCATGAGATGCTCAAGGCTGTGCATGGCGGATGGTGCTACAGCCGGTTCGTTGTTTGGTTCGGTGATACGCAGGTCGAAAGTGGTGAACCCTCTGTCTACGCGCGACACGTAGATGCCGGGCTTCAGGTGTGTGTGGTCGATTGTGAAACTCTGTATAACTTCCATGTTGCTTATGTTATGCGCTTTCAAAATTACTCATTTTTTGTTGGTTAAGCATCATTTATTGGGCAAAAACTTAAGCACTCTGTTGCTAACGGCTACTATATGGGGTTTACGAGGCGGTCTGGGAAGGTTACTCCAACTGCTATGTAACATTGTTCCGGGGGCTTTGGAGCATTGCTCCAGAGGCTCTGTAACAAAGCTCCGGAGCTGCTGGAGAAAGTTTACGGCAGTGGTTGCGAAAGTTTGCAATGATGATATGCAACAAAAAAAGGAGGCCACCCGACTGGGATGTCCTCCTTAGATGAAGTCGAAACGATGGATAATGACTATCCGCCGAAGTTGTCATACATGATGCTTTCGGGTTCAACGCCAAGCGAGTCGAGCATACCTACGACTGCCTTTGACATTGGACCAGGACCGCACATATAGTACTCGATGTCCTCGGGAGCCTCGTGGTCTTTCAGGTAGGTGTTGAACATAACCTGATGAACGAAGCCAGCGGTGTACTTCACGCCTGCGGCATCGGCTGCCGGGTCCGGACGGTCGAGTGCAAGGTGGAAGTGGAAGTTGGGATATTCCTTTTTCAAATTGAGGAAGTCGTCGAGATAGAACACCTCGTTGAGGGCACGTGCTCCGTAGAAGTAGTGCATCTCGCGGTCGGTAGTGTGCAGGGTCTTCGTCATGTGCATGATCTGAGCACGCAGCGGAGCCATACCGGCACCACCACCAACCCATATCATCTCGCGCTTGGTGTCGAAATGCGGGTGGAAGTCGCCGTAAGGACCGCTCATTATAACCTTGTCACCCGGTTTGAGCGAGAAGATGTACGAAGAAGCGATACCGGGATTGACCTCCATGAAGCCGCTGCGGTCGGGCTTGAACGGCGGCGTGGCGATACGAACGGTGAGCATGAACACGTCGCCCTCAGCCGGATAGTTGGCCATAGAGTATGCACGGATGGTGTCTACCGGGTTCTTACACTTGAGGTCGAACATCTTGAACTTCTCCCACGAGGGCAGATATTCGTCACCAATGAGCGACTTGTCGAAGTCCTTGTCGTAGTCGATGCAGTCGAAAGCAGGTATCTTGATCTGAGCATACGAGCCGGGAAGGAAGTCCATGTGGGCTCCGGCAGGCAGCTGCACCTTGAATTCCTTGATGAAGGTGGCTACGTTCTTGTTGCTTATGACGGTACACTCGTACTCCTTTACGCCGAGGATAGACTCGTCGACATGGATTTTCATGTCGCTCTTCACCTTGCACTGGCATCCCAGACGCCAGTTGTCCTTGATTTCCTTGCGTGTGAAGTGAGGCTTCTCGCTGTCGAGTATCTCACCACCGCCCTCGAGCACCTGCACCTTGCACTGTCCGCAGGAAGCCTTACCGCCACAAGCAGACGGCAGGAAGATGCCGTTTTCGTTGAGAGTGGTCATCAGCGACGAGCCCTGAGGCACGTTAATAGTAGTGTCGCCGTTGATTTGGATATTCACATTTCCGCTCGGCGAGAGATATTTCTTTGCTACAAGCAGAATTACTACAAGCAAGAGTATCGTTACGAGGAATACTCCTATGCTAACACCAATAAATTGTCCCATAGTTATTTCCTCCTCCTTTAAATGTTAAGTCCGCTGAAGCACATCATGGCAAGAGCCATGAGACCTACGGTGATAAATGTAATACCTAATCCCTGAAGCGGCTTGGGCACGTCGCTGTACTGCATCTTCTCGCGAATGGCCCCCATGGCAACGATAGCCAGAGTCCAACCAAGGCCCGAACCGATGGCATATACTATAGCATCCCAGATGTTGGTGATGGCCTGCGAATTTGTCGGGTCGAGCAGAATGCGCTGCTGCATGAAGAGCGAAGCACCCATGATGGCACAGTTCACGGCAATAAGCGGCAGGAAGATACCCAGGGCTGCATAGAGCGAAGGGCTGTACTTCTCGACAGCCATCTCCACAAGCTGCACTATACCGGCTATGACAGCAATGAAAAGAATGAAGCTGAGATAGCTCAAATCTACGCCTTCAATCAGACAGTTGGGGCCAAGCACCTTTGTCTGAAGCAGATAGTCGACCGGCACCGTTACCAAGAGCACGAAGGTCACAGCCATACCGAGACCCAACGAGGTCTTCACATTCTTCGAAACGGCAAGGAAGGAGCACATTCCGAGGAAGAAGGCAAATATCATATTGTCGACGAATATCGACCGGAAGAATAAACTTATAATGTGTTCCATGACTTACTTCTCCTTATAAAAATAGGCTCTATGAACCCAGATGACACATCCTACTAATATCAAAGCCGTGGCCGACATTGTCATCATGCCGTTGTTGGAGTATCCTGCATCGTAGAAACTCTGCGGAATAATCTGGAAGCCGAGCAGACTGCCACGTCCGAAGAACTCGCGGAAAGCACCGACGATAACAAGTATCATGGCGTATCCGAGGCCATTTCCTATACCGTCGAGGAACGAAGGCCAGGGTTTGTTCATCATGGCAAAAGCCTCAAGGCGGCCCATAAGGATACAGTTGGTGATGATAAGGCCCACATAGACCGAGAGCTGCACGCTGACATCGTAGGCAAAGGCCTTGAGCACCTGCGAAACGATAGTCACCAGAGCGGCTACTACCACAAGCTGCACGATGATGCGGATGCGGGTGGGAATGGTTTTGCGAATGATAGAGATGATAACGTTAGAGAATGCCGTGATAATGGTCACAGCAAGTCCCATCACAAGAGCCGGCTTCAGCTGCGAAGTCACGGCCAGGGCAGAACAGATACCGAGCACCTGGACAAGGATAGGGTTGTCGAGGTTGAGCGGATTAGTAAATGCCTCTTTATTTTGTTTACTTAATAAAGCCATAATTCCTTATTTATTTGAAGCAGAAGCTGAAAGTTTCTCCACTGTTTTAATATATTTTGAGATGCAGTTCTTGAGCATATCGCTTACTCCGTTGGAGGTAAGTGTGGCTCCAGTGACGGCATCCACCTGAGTAGTCGGGTCGTCGACTTTCTTCATTACGGAAAGTGCAATATCGCTGCCACCGTCCTTATGAAGCTTCTTTCCCTGGAACTTCTCCTGCCATGCCTGCGAATCCTTGATTTCGGCACCAAGTCCGGCAGTCTCGCCATCATGGTCGAAGTAGGCTCCGAAGACTGTATTGGCATCGTCGTTTATAGAGATGTAGCCACGGATGGCACCCCAGAGACCCATTCCCTTCAAGGGAATGACATACTTTGCCTTGCCGTCAACCTCACATACATAGATGAAGTTGTCGTCAACAGCCTCTGTCTTCTTGACCACCTCGGCATACTTTGCTTCAGCCTTCTCGCCGTCAAGTCCGCGGATATTAAGCGAATAGAGTATCTGCTTCTTCTGGTCGAGCGCAACGTTTGCATCCTGCTTGCTCTTGAGCGACAGCGATATGAAAGCCAGGAGGAAAGCTACGATTACTACCAGTACTGCACTATATATAATAATGTAGGTATTAGAATTGGTGTTTGTTTTCATTTTGTACCTCCTCTCTTCAAACGTTTAGAAATGTTATGCTCCACTACACAGTGGTCGATGGTTGCTGCAAACATATTTCCGAAGAATATTGCAAGCATCATTCCCTCGGGATAGCCGGCATTCATCACGCGGACAACAACAGCTATGGCACCAATGAGGAAGCCGTAGATGAACTGTCCGGTCTGAGTGCGGCACGAAGTAACAGGATCGGTAGCCATGAACACGGCACCAAAGGCAAAACCACCCAATACAAAATGCTCATACCAGGGAATTGTCGAAGCGCCAGTGGCATTGAATATGGCAGCCACTACTCCACCGCCAACGAATACGCTGAGCATGGTACGCCATGAAGCAATGCCTGTCCAGAGCAGCAATACGGCACCAATAGCTATGGCAATGACTGATGTTTCACCGATTGAACCGGGAATGAAGCCACAGATTATGTCACACATTGATGCGTCGGGAGCAATGCCCTGTCCAATCTGTCCGAGCGGTGTGGCAGCTGTGAAGGTGTCGGGGAGATCGTTTCCGAGTCCGAAGATACTGTTCTGAGCCACCCATACGTTGTCGCCCGTCATCTTGGAAGGATAAGAGAAGAAGAGGAACATACGTGCGGCAATCGCAGGATTAAAGATGTTCATTCCCGTTCCGCCGAATATCTCCTTGCAGAAGATAACCGAAAATGCACAAGCCAGGGCCAACATCCAAAGCGGACAGCCAATAGGAAGAATCATCGGAATGAGTATTCCGCTCACCAAGTAGCCCTCCTGGATTTCTTCACCTTTCCATTGCGCCCAGGCAAACTCGATGCCAAGGCCGACGATGTAGCTCACCAGAATCTTCGGGAGCACAGCAAGAAAACCGTAGAAGAATATCTCAAAGAAACCAGCGGTAGCCAATGTGCCGGCAGCAAGATAGTTCTGATAACCTATATTATACATTCCGAAGAGCAAGGCAGGCATGAGCGCTATCACCACAAAGCTCATTATGCGCTTCGAATCGATGGCATCATGTATGCTTACTCCGCTTTTAGAAGTGGCGTTGGGCACGTAAAGGAATGTGTCCATACCGTCGTAAATGCTCTTGAAGGCATGAAGCTTGCCGTCCTTTTCAAAGTTCGGGCGTATCTTATCAAGATAATTTCTTAAAAAAGCCATTATGCATTCTCCTTTCTGAGGATGTCGAGACCCTCTCTAACGATTTTCTGAAGTTCCAATTTCGACGAGTCGACGAACTCGGCAACGGCAAAATCCTCAGGTGCAACTTCGTAGATACCCAGCTGCTCCTGCTTGTCGATGTCGCCAGTAATGATTGCCTTGATGAGATATTCGCCGTAAATATCCATGGGAAGAACCTTGTCGTACTCTCCGCTCATTATAATCTTGCGCTCGCCGCCCTTGACACGGGCATCGAGAGAATACTCCTTCTTGCGTCCGAAGAGCCAAGAACAATAAGAACGGTTAGCTGAAAATTCCTTGAAACGGGGCATTATCCATCCTGCAAATTCGTTAACGTCTTTGCCTTCGGGTATCACCGTTATTTCTGAAGTATGGGCACCAACAAAGTCTTCCATACTTGAAACAACTCCCGTAAGGGGATTTCCGTTGATGATGCGCTTGCCTTCTACATCATCAATCTGGCCTTTAAGGATGGTAGAGACAGGAGTGCCGACAAGACAATCAACGTAAGCAGGCTCGTTGACTTCGCTGCCGGCAACAGCAACTTTGCGAGTGAGGTCAACTTTACCAGTGTTGAACAGTCGGCCAAAGAAGATAACAGCTGTCGGATCAACCGTCCATACAACCTCACCCTTGTTGACTGGGTCGAGATGGTTGACGTGTACTCCCACATTTCCGGCTGGGCAAGGACCGTCAAACACTGTTATCTCGCAGTTTTCAGCATTGGTAAGTGCTGCTGAAGTTTGAGTGGCACCAATTCCGAGGTAGACTTTTGCTATCTTCGAAAGGGCTGTCAAACCAGCCTGGAAATGCTCCTCATTACCCTTCAATTCGTATTCGAAGTCGCCTGCAAGTGGCATATCGCGCATTGCGGATACGAAAATGGACTTAGGAGTGGTGTCGGGATTTGTTGAAATTGCATAAGGCAGCTGATTGATATAGCCGAACAAACCAGCTTTGAGCAACTTGTCCTTGATTTCCTGAGCAGAAAGTCCGCTGACCGAACACTTCTTGAAATCCACATAAACCTGCTCCTTGTCGGCTTTGACCTTTACACAGAGCACCTTACGACGCTCACCCCTGACAACGGCAGTCACCGTTCCACTGACAGGTGAAGCAAACATCACATCGGGATAATTCTTGTTTACAAACAAAGCATCACCCGCCTTGACCGTATCTCCCTCACGAACTACAACCTTCGGAACCATTCCTACGAAGTCTTCGGGCTTCAAAGCATACTCTTCCGCAGTGTCGAGCAAGAGTGTCTTTGCCTCCGAATGTCCTTTGAGATTAACGTTCAAGCCTTTACGTAACTTGATTCTCTTTGTCATAAATAAAAGTTGATATAATAATTTCGTTATTTCCCAAAAATCTATAGACTAATCTTTTGTCGTGCAAAAGTAGTAAATAAACAGCATTTGTTAAAGAAAAAGGTGTTATTATTTCTACATGATAAGTAAATTTTGTAGTTTTGCATTGCATTTTGAAACGTTGAGATTGCATTTTATTGAAGCGATTAAGGTCTATAGTCAGTTATATCGTCTGGAGCATTGTAGGTTTTTATGTGCTCTTGAATGTCTTGGTACAAGTCCCTGCGGTGCAGAAATGGGCCGGCTCAACCGTTGCCAGCCTACTTGCAAACAAGCTCGGGACAGACGTTAAGATAGGCAAGGTAAACTTAGGTTTCTTCAATCGCATTATTATAGACGACGTACTCATACGTGACAAGGCTGACAAAGAAATGCTGAAAGCTTATCGCCTTTCGGCTAAAATAGACTTGATGGAACTGGCTACAAATCAAAAAGTGTCCGTTTCATCGGCTCAGATTTTCGGACTCAATGCCAAGCTGTATCAGAAAAGTGCAGACACAAAACCGAATTTTCAATTTGTACTCGACTCCTTAGCTTCAAAGAGCAAAGAGCCAAGCTCTCCGCTTGACATCAATATACAGTCGCTTGTTATTCGCAATGGTGCCATCAGCTTCGACAAAGGCGACGTTCCAGTCAGCCCCGGACTGTTCAACACGTCACATATTGCCATCAAAGACCTGTCTACTCATATCAATCTGGTGACAATTACCGACAGTTTAATAGCGTTCAACATTAAGAAGCTTTCGCTAATCGAACATTCAGGTCTGAAGCTTAACGCTGTATCCATGAAATTCTACGGTAACAGGACTGAAGCAAAAATAACCGATTTCATCGTAAAGATGCCAGAAACAGACGTTCAGTTTGACAACATTTCTGCCTCGTATAAACTCAACGGCAACAAACTTGACAAGAACTCCCTGCACTATTCAACCCATCTAAGCCGTTCACAGATAACTCCTTCTGACATAAGCTGTTTCGTTCCGCAGCTCAAGTCCTTCAAAGGCAAGTTGTCATTGGCGGCAAACCTTAGAGGCAGCGCTTCGGAAATCACCCTTCAGTCACTGCAACTGAACTCCACGAACGGATTGATTGGTTTCAAAGGCAACGGAATGTTGTCATTCAGGAACCATCGCCCTACATGGCGCTTGATTGTTGATGACATGAAGTTAAGTGCCGAGGGTATCCAGTTTGCAGCCAAAAACGTCAGTGGCAAGCACATCAAACTTCCACAGGAGCTGACTCGCCTTGGCAGCATTAGGTATAGCGGACAAACCAACGGACAGGGTTCAGACATCAGCTCAAAGGGTTATTTGCAGACAACAGCAGGCAATGTAAGGTACGCAATAGCCGTAAAGGGTAACAACATACGCGGTGAAGTACACACTGGGGGCATAGATATAGGAAGGATTACAGCCAACAGCAAGTTTGGTGCGTTAGTTGCCGATTTGACATTCTCCGCAACCAAGGGTAAGATGCCCACGTTGAAGCTTCCGTTCTCAAGAATATCGGCTAAGGGTAAAATACCAAGAATCTTCTACAATGGCTATGAGTTCAAGAACATAGCGGTCGACGGAGAAATAGACAAAGGGGCTCTGAAAGGAGCTTTGTCACTCGACGACCCTAATGCCAATGTCAAATTCAATGGTGTGGCAACCCTTTTCGACAAAGTTCCAAGCCTTAATGCTGAGATAAAAGCGCGCCATCTCAATCCGCAGGCACTCAATCTGACTAAAGCATTTGGCAACAATACGTTTGACTTTGATGTTAAAGCAAATGTGAAAGGCAGCAACCTGAATAATCTTAATGGAAATATAGATTTGCAGAACCTGCTTGTGAAGTCCTCGGCCAACACCATGCAGCTGAATAATTTCCATGTTGAGTCGGCCCATACATCCCAAGGAAAAGTCCTTGATGTAAGTTCAGATTTTGGCACGATTCACATCTTAGGAGATATAAACTATGCCGCCCTGCCCCAGAGCATGGCTAACATAATTGGCGGCGAGCTGCCCACGCTTCCGGGAATGCCGCGGCTTACCAATCAGAAAGCCAACAATTTCACATTGGAAGCCAACATTACCGATGCCAAATGGATAAGATGGCTCACACGCTTGCCTATCGAACTCAAACAGCCAGTACAGCTTAACTGCGCCCTTAACGACTTTGACAAGCGGATAGACCTTAAGGTTGAACTGCCGGATGCAAGCTACGATGACAACCACTTGCGCGACAGTCGCGTCAGTCTTGCCAACGAGAGTGACAGTCTCTGCCTGCGTGCATATATAAATAAGGTGGAAGACGACGGTCGTCACTTGTCTTTAGACCTCAATGCAAAGGCCGACGACGACAAGCTTACAACGCGCCTGATCTGGAACACCCACGCTAAGAAGCCCCTGCATGGTGTGTTGAATGTGCAGACTGAGTTCCGCGAAAACAGCAACAGGCAGAACGAGGCATCGCTGAGCATACTGCCGTCAGTCATAAACTATGATAATTCAATATGGCAGATACATCCTTCGCACATAACATACGTGAAAAACCGCCTCGACGTGAAGCAATTTACTTTGAGCAACAACAACCAGCGCATTGTTGCATACGGACTTGTAACTAACAATCCGGAAGATTCGATACGCGTA
>ONLG01000013.1 GCA_900318625.1 uncultured Prevotella sp. | reverse complement strand
AAGAGGGGCTTACTTTTTGAAAAAAGTATCCGCAATGCCTGTTTATCGGCATTGCGGAAGATTTTTAATGTTCATTTGATTTTTAGCGGACAGCAATATAATACAATAAAAATGGCGTGTAGCTCTGGTGAGTTACGCGCCATTTGCTTTCTTATAGGCCAAGGCTGGTGTCATAAATCCAGGTGGAAGCCGTTCTTGGTCATCTGGTTATATTTTTCCCGGTTGAATCTGTAGAGGGATGTGGCTTTATTGTTTGCCGCTTTTGTTTCGTTGAGTTGTGTCAGGAAGCCCGTCTTTAGCATCTCAGTACTGAAATGGCGGTGGTTGCACTTTTTGTTGAGAATGGCTTCGTAGAGGTGGCGGAGCTGAGTCATGGTGAACTTTTCGGGCAACAGCTCTAAGCCTATTGGCTCGAAGTGGATCTGGCGGCGCAGTTCCTTGATGGCCATGCGGAGCATCATGTCGTGGTCGAAAGCCAATGGCGGCACGCTGTCGAGCGGAAACCACTGCGCTTTGGCGGCATCGTCGCCACCCTTTACCTCGCTGATGCGCACCAAGGCATAGTATGCTATGCTTATTACCCGTTCGCGAGGGTCGCGGTTGACGGCAGAGAATGTGTGGAACTGGTGTATGTATGCGTCTCTCAGCCCCGTTTCCTCGAAAAGTTCGCGCTTTGCACCTTGCTGAGCCGACTCGTCGATATTCAGAAAACCGCCGGGGAAAGCCCAATGTCCTTTGAAAGGGTCGGCTCCTCTTTCAATCAAGAGTACGTTAAGGCGCAAGCCGTCATATCCGAACACCACACAGTCGGTCGTAACGCTCGGATGGGGATATTTGTAATGATACTTTAGTTCTTCCATATCTTTTCAGTGAGTGGAAATTATGCAGTAAAGTTACGGCAAATAATCCAAACCGGCAAAGAAGTGACCACGGAAAAATCTTTGCCTATCAAGGCGAATACTTTCAGGACGAGTTTGCTCGGCTGCAAAAGGCCATCAACCAGTCAAACATCAACAACAGCGTAATCACGGTTTACACTATCGACGAAGCCGGCGGCAACGTAGACGTGCATTGCAAGTCCGTGGTTCTTTTCATTCCCGAGTTGCCCAGCATTGCAGATTATCTCCGCCTTGAGCTGGGTGAGTTTTTTAGGGTTCACAACAGTATCAGTGCTGAGATGGAGAAGCTGAGAAAAGCAGAACAGGCTGACAGTTGACAGTCTTTCTGCTGCCAGCAGGGGTATGGGACTCGAGGATATGAAGTGTTTGTTTTGAGGTGTCCCCAGAAGTCTTTTGTCTGACTTCTGGGGGCATTTCGGAATTCCCCATTTTTCGGGCAGCCTATAGGAACAGCATATTGCTTTTCTACTTCATTTCCCAAGTTGGTGATAACTACGGGTTTTAAATTCAAAGAATAAATAGTGACAGAAGCTGTTATTTTTTGTTAGTTTTTTTGTGATTTTAAACAGAATATAATATCTTTGCCAAATCGCTTGTTAGCCTATAGAGGGTGAGCGGGCGGTCTTATGTATTAAGAGAAGACGTTTTCGGACGTTTGTCTATGTGAACCACGAACTTAGCAACCTCGTCACATCACAACGGGCAAATGGCAACGAGACGTCTACGTAGTGCGTTTGTTTCTTTTCAGCAGTGGTCTTTAGGCCATTGCTGGTCTAGGATAATCGTGCTGGCGTGGGCTGACAGCGTTGTCTATCTCGTGTGATGAAGGCAATGCTAAGGCCTGTGGTTCCGGGATAGACGAGAAATGGCACCTGCGCCTTTTTTGTAGCATAAGTTTTCTGGTTGGTTTTTGTTAACAAGGTCTTAGGGTGCATGACCGCTTGTATTATTATGAAAAGGCACAGTAAGCACCTCAAGCAACTCGGGATCTTGTTTTCCTTAGTATTATGTGTAATCTCCAATTATTCTTGTAGTGGAGGAACCAATAAGTTTAGACTGTCTGAAGATTGTCAGCAAATAGACAGTTTTAAAAATATAGTATTGCAAGTGTTTTTAGAGAACAGTGGCAGCATGAATGGTTATATGATAGCTGGCTCGGAATTTAAGGATGCTGTGTATGATTTAGCCAGTGCACTTAGTAGTAGATGTGATACCACAGAGCTTTTTTTCGTTAACTCTATGGTTTCTATGTATAGTCAATCACTTGAGAGCTTTGTTCGTGATATGTCGCCTCAACTATTTCAGCAGTTTCCCGGTAATAGGATGAACTCAGACCTTGCCGATGTCATAGCACAAGTTATAGCAAAGACTGATAGTAACAGGATTTCAATGCTTGTTTCAGATTTCATACTTGATGTTCCAAACGGTCCGGTTTTATCTATAAAGCAGACTCAAGTTCGTAATGCCGTGAAGCGTAAGATAGTTAATGACAAGGATTTCTCAGTGGTTATATTGCATCTGGAGTCTAAATATTGTGGGAAGTTCAATGGTGTGCTGCAAAATCTTCACCGACCTTATTATATATGGTTGATGGGCAATAAGTACTTGTTAGGTCGTCTTTTGGCTAAAGAGCAACCTGAGGATATACAGCATGGTATTCGCCACCAGTGTGCCTTTACACCTGATGCGCCTTTGGCTTGTGTTATAGCCTCAGGGGCTGCAACAGAAAGTTTGAGGTCTTCTTCAAGACGTTCGGCGCATTTTGTCGAATTGAAAATGGATTTATGTAGTACGCTTCAGCCCCAAGCCTATATATTGTCCCCTGTTAATTATGATACTCGTGGGAATAATGGAATAACAGTTGAGAAAGTCTGTCAATTGGCAAAAGCAGATAGTTGTTTTACACATTTAATTACATTGAAGATACCCAATAGAATTAAACCTTGTGCAGATGGATTACTCTTAAAGGCCCAAACCCTACCTCTGTGGGTAGATTCGATAAACCAAGATTATGTGCCAATTGGTAAGCATATTCCTGATCGCACAATTGGGATACGAAACCTTATACAAGGAGTGAGCGATGCATATAAAGAAGTTTCGTCTTGTGGACATGTAGATTTCACGATTTCTGCTCACTAAACTCTTACAGATATTATTCAACCCTTTGACAAATAGTAACTATTAATGTAAACAATCATGGAAATGTTAGAAGAATTCTTTGGAAGCATTTATTGCTGGTTTGAAACGTTTTTCACCCATAACATTGAAGCTAATGACAATTTGGCAAATTATCTGTGGGGCGAGGAATTATTTGTTAAGCATGGACAGAACCTTTATTTAGGTGTAGGACTCATAATGTGTACTGTCACTTTGCTCATAGTTGTATCTTACTACTACTTTGTAAACAATGCAAAACTTAACCATTGGTGGGGGTGGGGCTTGTTCTTCTTAGCAAACGGCTTTGTCAATTTAGTTATTGGGTGGCAATGGACGTATACAGACCTTATGGCTGGCTATATGAAGATAACCGATGTTGCCAGTGGTCAAGTAATAGATTCTGAAATTAATGGAACGAATTGTTTTTGTTTCGGCATTTCTAATATGTTGCTATCACTCATGCTATTTTTCTTACTTTCAATGTTAATCAAGTGGAAAAGTAGTAATGTGTCAGAAGCACCATTTGTAAAATAACCTATTAACTAACAGGTACGATTATGTCTAAAATCTATGTTTTTGCAATTGGCGGCACCGGTTCCCGTGTGCTTCGCTCGCTCACAATGATGCTTGCTTCGGGGGTAGAAACCAACGGTTATGATATAGTACCCGTGATAATCGACCCCGATAGTTCAAATGCTGACCTAACACTTAGTATTTCAACTCTTAATGAATATAGTGAAATACGCAGTAGATTGAATTTCTCGCAATCGAAGAACCGCTTTTTCAAGACACCAATTGTCAGTGTCCACAGCCTTTCTGACTATAAGATGACAGTTGCAAATACCTCAAATAAGCGTTTCAAAGATTTCATAAATTTAGCTGCAATGAGTCGTGAAACGCGAGCAATGACAGAAATGTTGTTTTCGCAAAAGAACTTGAATGCACAAATGTCGGTTGGCTTTAAAGGTAATCCTAATATAGGCAGTGTTGTGCTAAATCAAATAGTGACTCCTGAAGATGCAACGCAGCGCAGAGCTGTTTCGCTTGAGTTTGAAGCTTTTGCAAACAGTTTCCAAGATGGTGATAGGATTTTTATAGTCAGCTCGATATTTGGAGGTACAGGAGCAAGTGGTTTCCCTCTGCTTCTCAAAACGCTACGGCATAATAAGATTATACCTAACAGTGGCCTTATAAACAATTCAACTATTGGAGCAATAAGTGTTTTACCATATTTCCAACTCAAGACAAATGTCCAAAGCGAAATAAATTCAGATACATTTACTTCTAAGACCAGGGCTGCCTTGAGCTATTATGAGAATAACATAGATAAAGAAATCAATGCACTGTACTTTATTGCAGACGATAAATACAACACTTATGACAATAACGAAGGTGGGGCTACTCAACGAGACCAAGCCCATCTCGTCGAGTTTTTTGCAGCTACAGCAATTCTCGATTTTGCTAAAAAGGAATTTCCGAATACTCAATATCTGGAACTTGGGGTAAACAATGCAAATATAGATAGCCACAAGGTTATTGGGTCTGTGAGGTTCACCGACCTATATTCTGGTTTGAGAGGAATGCTTATAAGGCCGTTGACAATGTTTGCTTTGACGGCAAATCTTTTCAAACATCATTTCTCGGAAATATCTGTAACAAGTTTAAATAAGAACAATAAGCTGTTCAAAGATACGGAAGCGTTCTATCATAGCAGTTATGTTGAGCAAACAAAGTATTTCCTTAATTCCTATTTGCAGTGGCTGAGAGAAATGCAGGAAAACATTCGTCAACTCGATTTGTTCAAGCTTGATTGTGGTGAGAAACCATTTGAAATAATAAATGGTGTGGTGCCTCAACGCGTAACAAATTATCGTAGCAATTATAGTCTTTACTATTATTATCTAAATGAGGCAGCTACTACGTCTGGTATAAGTGAAGAAAACGCCTTTATGGAACTCTATTATTTAGGAGCAGATAAGGTGATGAAAGAAAAATTTAAAATGTAAGTACAGCTATGGGATCAAAAGTTTTTAGAATATACAAAGGTGGCAATGAAACTTTGCAAGATTGGCAGTCGGCAACCGCTTTTCCTTATAATGAAACACATCGTTCGCAAAAGAATATGGTAGATCCAGGAGGAAATAAGCCTAGTAATGAGATAACCTCAATCCCGTCACCTTTTGCACGTATAGACTTAGTGAAGAATGCCTTTCGTGAGATTTGTCAGACATGTAATACTGATGGTGGATATGTAGACTATTCGGCATTAGATGGCAGCACAATATTTCATAAGATGGTTTCAGACACACTTGATGTGGCAGAGATATTTTTCCGCTACGGTAAGCTGAGTGACAGGATAGAAATAATCCCATGGAATCCTGCTGTCGCAATCGAAGAACTTCAAAAGTCAGGAGTAGCCGGTCATTACAATTATGCACAAGTGCTGGATACTTTTCTCAATGCCCCAACAGATAAGGCAACCTATAATTTTGATGTGAATGAGAATTTCTATCTGCTTAATTACCGTGGTGGACAACAACAGCTTAATATTATAGGTGCCACTTCGCCTTCTACCATATTTTTCAGCAATGCTAACAATTTGAAATATGTAGGGCAGAATATCGTTTTTGGACAGGATAAACCCTTTGACGATGATTACAGACCTTTATATCGTCGTGATCCGGAATTTATATGTTCGCTATTCCTTTTGCGTAAAGTCAATCCGCTATTTCCGACTCTTTATGCGGAAGTTAATGATTATCTTGACCTTACGTTCGGTGCTCTTTCTGACATTAACCTAAAGGATAGAATTCAGAAACTCACGATAGCAAATGCTGCTGATTATTCTCCCATCATTGTGAACTATCAAAATCAGGCGCATGAAGTGGCGATTAACGGAATGAAACTTTATATGCAACGTCAGCAGACCATTGCAAATAGCGATTTTATGATCTGTCCCACTGTTAGTTTTGACGGATTGTTGCCTTTGGTTTTGCCCGTAGAATCTGGTTCTCTTTACAAAGATTTTCATTATGTATGCGACAAATGGGGCTCTCAGTATCATGCTCCATATCGTTCGAGTGAGCATGATTATAATATGCGAACTTTGCCATTTGATGGCAGTCGACATCCTTACCTTACCATAGATGACTTCTTGGAAGAAATGATGATTGCCGTTCCTCATGGAATTAACTCCTATTTATTTGATGGGAATATGGATTGTAGCATCAATCCAAGTGTTAAGAGGAAAACAGCCTATTTGATTCCTGTAAAGGAGTTGTTCTTCAAGTTCTTTTCCATTGATGATTTGAAAGGCAATCTACCGTCAGGCTTTACTTCGGAACCAAAGAAGATGTTTGAAATGATGTACTTGGCAAGTGGCGCTGTCAAGGTAATACTGCGTATACCAGTGAAAGGCTGTGGAAGTATGAACTATATTGAGTATACGCGAAAGTACTACCCAGATAGGCAGTCGAAGATAGATCAGACCCATAACGAAGGTGGCATTTTTAACGAAAGTGTATTCAAGGAATTGGATTTGCTAATTATGCCATGCGTTAAATTCAGCAATTTTCAAGATGCCATGTACCGTGTTTTTGCCATACATGATAAAAATGACAACTTTGCGCTTGACTTCTACAGTGATGGTACTCTTGTTACTGACATACCCAAAGAATGTCGCAACACGAATGGCGAATATCAGTTGTCTACCGATGTATACGTTTTGGAAAATGTATTATTCGATAGCATTCGCCTTAGATATGGCAAAAGCCAAGGACTTATTGTCCCATTGTTCAAACAAAATACGCAAACACAGTCTTTCCAATTCTCAGTTGATCTTGGTACGACAAATACTCATGTAGAGTTTAAAAAGCTGAATGTTGCAGGGGAGAGCCATCCACTTTCTTTCAGTGTTGACGATGAAATGGTCGCAAACTTGTTTTTGCCTCGTACTGAGATTATCGGAAACGTAGAGATGGAAGTAGAATTTATGCGCCAGAACAATGTTGTTGAACGCGACTTGTTCCCTTCCGAATTCAACGACTCTTCAGACTTCCATTTTCCAACACGCACGCAGATGTTTGTGGCTAAGACAATTGATTGGCGAAATACGGTTTATCCTTTTGGCCTGGCTAACATTGCTTTTGCTTATTGCAAACGGTCAATACTTCAATACAACAAAGAGCTTGAGGAGAGTGTTAAGTGGGGCAATAGTGAAAACAGCAACCGTATTGCAACTAGTTATATAGACAACCTTATGTTTATACTTCGCAACAAGGTTGTTCTCAATGATGGCAATCTTTCAAGTACCCGTTTAACATGGTTCTATCCGTCAAGTATGCCTCGCAGACGTTATAATACGTTCAACCAAGCATGGCAAAATTCTTTCAGAAAGTATTTCGGACAAGGAGCCATCCTTAATTCCATGACTGAGTCACAGGCTCCTGTGCGCTACTTCTTCAATAAGTATAGCAGTGCCACAGATATGATAACGGTTGACATCGGTGGCGGTACAACTGATATAGCATTTGCCAAGAATAAGGAAATAGAACTCGTAACATCGTTCCGCTTTGCAGCAAACACAATGTTTGAAGACCCGTTCTCTGCACTAAATACTCAGAATGGTATCGTTGATTTTTACAAGAATAAAATCCATTCTAATATTGCAAGTGCTGGGCGTGAGCTTGAAATAATATTCAGCGAACTTGAAAACAAACCTGCAGACATGGCTTCTTTCCTCTTTTCATTAAAAGATAACAAGCTGATTAAATCATCCGGGATAGCTGCATCGGAGGTTGATTTCCTGTTGAAGTTGCAGGCTGATGATGAATTTAGAATTGTTTTCATTCTCTTTTACTCGGCTATCATCTATCATATAGCACAGATAATCAAGGCTCAGGATTTCCCTTTGCCTCGGCACATAGCATTTAGTGGAAACGGAAGTAAAATCCTAAGAGCAATAACACCTAATCCCGAAGATTTGGCATCATACACAAAACGTATGTTGGAGAAACTTTTAGGTCGTAGTTATGACAAGAAGCTGGAAATAATAGGGCTTGAGAACTCGTCTAATCCAAAGGAGTCGACCTGTAAAGGTGGAATGTTTGCCAACGGAAGTGAAGGCTTAGGCCAGTTGATACGTGTGTTGAAAGGTAGTGATGGCAGTTTTGTACAGCAGAATGATACGTATGACAGTATCACAACCGACTATCTGCAACGCGTTAAATCTAATGTTGACAATTTCTTCCGTTTTGTGCTGTTTGATATGGATAGTGATTTCAATCTGAACGAAATATTTGGAGTCTCTCAACAGTCTATGGCTCAGGCTAAGGACATTGCTGGCGATAAGCATAGTGATGTGATGACTTACTTGGAACGTGGTCGCGAAAGTCGTATGAGGGAGGCTACTGGCACCGACACTATAGATGAAACATTTTTCTTCTATCCTATAAAAGGCTTGCTAAATGATATAATAAATGCTATTTATGAGAGGTTGAAATAACTTCCTATGGTAGGGCTAATATGCATTAACAGTAATATATTTAATTGATAATATTATGAAGACAAGAATTTTCAGTAGAACCTTGGTTGCTACAATAGCCGTGTTTTTATTGACTTTCATTGCGGCTTGTCAAAAACCATCTGGAAAAGAAAACTATAATAAGGACAGTACACCTATTGGTGGAGTTTCCGCTCCAGATAAGGATAGTATTCCGATAGCTAAATTTTATGCGTTAAATGATAGTCTCAAGCAGTTCAAGAGCGAAATAGCTGAAGTAAAGAGTAGCCAAAGAATGTGGGTATGGCTTCTTTTAGCTATTTCTTTTATGACTCTCTTTATGGCTATATTTTTATATTTGATGCTGGCTAAACAGGTAAGTAAGCTTGATAAGGACCATAAAAAACTTAGACTTGAAAGTGCCGGCAATAGAAATTGGTATAAGGTTAGAATGGAGCAGTTGGAAGGAAGCCTCAAAAGTATTGGGCAGGCAGAAAGGCAAAAGCATGAACTGCCCAAAAGAGATATGTTGCATACGGAAACGAATGTTGAAGAGAAAGATAGAATAGTTCCTATTGTACGTCCTCAAGATTCTTTGGAGGAACAAAAGTTGATATATTTCGACCAGCCGATAGGAGGTCATTACTTCAAACAGGCAGAACGCTCGTCGTCTAATTGTTTCTTGGTCGAAATAAGCAGTGGCAGAGGACGCTATTCTCTGATAACACTTGACCGTATAAAGTCTGACGACCTTCCTGAGTCGGTGGTGAAAGTTTCGGGCACTGTAAGAATGCAAGATGCAAAAGGATTTAAGCCGGTTAGGGATGGAGAGGTAAAGCAGACAAGTGAAAATTCTGATACCTGGGAAATCGTAAGACCTGTGGAAATCGAACTTTATTAGTGCGTTATTATTATTTAGGCTATGACACAATATCTTCATTATATAGTGATAGGAGGCTTCATCTTATTTATTTTGATGCTTCAGCTGAAATCGTTCGTGCAGAATATGCGTCGAATGAATGATTTTAAGAACACTTTTGGCGGTATGGATGGCCGCACTGTCTTTTCTGTTGAGAAGTCCTCGGACATTGACTATGTATCAGGCATATCCTATGAAGGAAGCAGTAGCTTGTTGTTGGAAAGGATAATCTCCTCGCTTAATATGTATCTGGCTAACAACCGGGCCAATGTTATTGACTTTCAACTGCTCAAGGATACCGTAGATCGTAATTGCGACTCAGTAGAGGAAGACATAAACACTCAGACTCCAATACCGCTTTATCTTGGCTTGGCTGGTACTATGTTCGGTATTATAGTGGGAATAGGCTTCATGTGGATCTCTGGTTCGCTCAATGCACTGCTTCAACAAGGCAAGGTCGGCGCGGCTTTAGCTGGTGAGGGTATCGCAACATTGTTGAGTTGTGTGGCAGTGGCTATGATAGCAAGTATTGTAGGTTTGGCACTTACAACATACACATCTTACTATTTCAAGTCGTGCAAGCTCAAGGAAGAAGATGGAAAAAACAGTTTCCTTACTTGGATGCAAGCAGAGCTATTGCCTAAGCTTAGCGTTGATGCAAGCGATTCGCTCATGCATCTTACGCGAAACATGATGGATTTCAATCAGGCTTTTGCCTCAAATACTCGGAAATTGGAGCAAACTCTCGATGGTGTGAATACTTCTTATCAGATGCAGGCAGCTATGATAGAGGATATAAGACGCATGGATGTACAGAAGATGGCCACAGCCAATGTTAAGGTATTGCGCCAGTTGGAGAAAAGCACTGAAAAGATAGAGAGATTCAACGAGTATCTCATGGCCATAGAAGGGTATACACAAACAATCCAGAGCTTTAATGAACAATTTCAGCACGAAGCTGAAAGACTTGGCGTGTTGGAAAAAATACGCGATTTCTTCAAAGAAGAACTCACCCAGATACGACACCGTAAGGCTGAGATGGCAAAAGCTGTTGCTGATATTGACGACCATTTGAGAACTTCGCTAAGCTCCTTGGCCAAAGGTGTTTCTGAAAGTCAAGCAGAGATAGGACATTCTGTAGGTGAAGTAAATGACGTGTTGTTGGGGTCTTTGCGTGAACTCAAGGAGAGTTCTCTGCATCAACTCGATGATTTCAAGCGATTGCTTGAGCAGCAAACGCAGGAATTTACATCTTTCTTACAATTACAACAGCGGGAGTTTCAGCAGCTGAACTCTGAAATGCAAGCCGAATTCCGTGCGCAGTTGTCTACGTTACCTCAGACAGTCAAGCAGTTGCAAGCTCTTGCCAGCTTACCCGATAAATTGGAGCAAGTTGCACTGCAAGTGCTCAATTCCAACAAGCAGATTGTTGATAAAGTTACGACCCTTTCTGGGCAGTCTTCTGTGTTGAGCGTAGGCGGTACTGGGAAGGGTAGGCGTGGATGGAAAGCCTTGTTAAAACCGCTGACTTGGATAATGTTGTTACTGATGGCAGTGTCTGTCACTGTGTCCAGTATTCTTACCTGCTATTATGTGAGCCCTACATTCAGGCTGAATGATGAGCCTGTGTTGGATGATCATGTTAACGCTGATAGCGTGCAGCGCGACAGTATTGTATTTGAGAAAGAAACATTAAACACTATCAAGCAGCCATGAAAACAAGAAAGGAATCTTTTTTCTGGACCAGCTATTCAGATTTGATGACCAGTTTGTTCTTTGTCATGTTGGTTTTGTTTGTCCTGACTATGGCATTGCTCCACAGAAAAATGGTGGCAACAGAGAAAGAACTGGAGCAGATAAAAAAAGTAGAGGCATCAACAAAAGACTTGAGTAAAGATTTCTTTGACTATAACAAAGCCTACAAGAAATACGTTCTAAGGGTTAGGTGTTTCTTCGATCGTGGAAAGCACGACATCTTTGGGCTGCCGCCGCAGACTCGTGATAGCCTTCGTATGGCCGGAGAAGAGATTAACCGTTTCCTGAAACGCAACCATCAAAACAAATACCTCTTAGTTGTAGAAGGACAGGCATCGGCTGACTCTGAGGCTTATTCTGTTCCCAACTACTTCCTTAGCTTCCAAAGGGCTTTGGCCTTGGTGGGATTTTGGACTAATCAATGCCGTATTTCGTTCAACAGCAACTGTGAGATCCAGATAGCTGGAAGCGGAGATGGACGACTCAATGTTGACCCTATGCGTGACATGAGAGAAGAAGCAAACCAGCGATTTCTTATTCACATATTACCAAAGAATATTATCAATGCAGAATAAAGTATTATTGCTAATTTGTGGGTTGATTGTACTGACATCGTGTGCTCATCGGTCTGGCCATACAAGGCAACATTTACGGAGTAGCCATAGTCAGACGGTAAACTCTCGCCAAGGCAAAAACGAAGCCGTTGCACACATCGGGAAACAGACCGAAACGCTCCTACCGACTGAAATTTTTAAGCTGTTCAACAAAGCAGTATTTATAGTTATGACCACTGATGGCGAACAAGCTTTCCAAGGGTCTGGCTTTTTCATTGGTGAACATGGCCTTGCAGTCAGTAACTATCATGTATTCCAAGGAACTTTGACCGGCTTGGAAAAGATAAAGATGGTTGGAAGTGAGAATTTGTATGAAGTTATTGAGGTTATACATAAAGACTCAGAACGTGATTTTATACTTTTTCGTGTGAATTGTGAAAACTCATGCTACATCCCCATTGCAGACGAAAAACCTGCCGTCGGAGCTAAAGTGTATGCTATAGGAAGTCCCAAAGGACTTGAAAATACCTTTTCTTCGGGAGAGGTGTCGCAGTGGAGAACTAATTATCTGATGCAGATCAATGTGAGTATAGATTTCGGAAGTAGTGGCGGTGCTCTTATCAATGAACGGGGACAAGCAGTTGGTATAACTTCGGGAACGCTCGATGCGAAGTCTAATGCTAACTTAAACTACGCATGGAGTATTGATGCTGTGAAGCCGTATTTGCGTCTGAAGTAATAATCTCGCCCATTTAGAAAACCAATATGGCCCATATTGGTGAGTAATATGGCCCTTATTACCGAGTAATATGGCCCATATTACTTTGCAATATGACTCATATTACCGACCAATATGACCCATATTACTTTGCAATATGACTCATATTGCCTTCGAGGACTACGCGGCGGATGAGTGGGGTGGTGTAGGCGTATGGCAGAAAGCCTATGGAGGGCAGGGCAGTGGTTATGAAGAAGCTGGCGGCCTTGCCTAGGGCTATGCTGCCGTAGTGGTGGCTGAGTCCCATCGCTGCTGCCGAGTTGATTGTTGCGGCATTGATGGCTTCTTCGGGCAGCAGGCGCATCTTGATGCAGGCCAGCGAAACGATGAACTTCATGTCGCCTGACGGTGTGGAGCCGGGGTTGTAGTCGCTGGCAACGGCCAGTGGCAGGCCGCCGTCAATGATGCGGCGACCGGGTGCGAAGGGCATATTCAGGAAGAACGATGTGCCTGGGAGGGCTGTCGGAATGGGGGCCTGGGGACCTGCTTTGCTGAGCATCGCTATGTCGGCATCGGTCATCTGCTCCAGATGGTCGACCGACAGTGCGCCGCACTGCGTGGCAACGGCCACTCCACCGGAGTCTGCCAGCTCCTGTCCGTGGATTTTTCCGCGCATACCGTAACGTGCGGCAGCGTTGAGTATGCGTCTCGTCTCGTCGGGAGTGAAGAAACCCTCGTCGCAGAACACGTCGACGAAGTCTGCCAGCTGCTGGCGTGCCACCTCGGGGAGCATCTCGCTGATAATCATGTCCACGTATTCGCCTTGCCGCCCCTGCCATGCTCTTCCAACGGCATGGGCTCCGAGGAACGTGCTGACCACGCGCATGGGTGCTGTCTGCCTTATGCGGCGTATCACGCGCAGCATCTTCAGCTCGTCGTCGGTGTTGAGTCCGTAGCCGCTTTTTATCTCCACGGCTCCCGTGCCTTTGGCTGCTATCTCGCCGACACGCTTCATGGCCTCGTGGTAGAGCTCGTCTTCCGAAGCTTCGTGCAGCCGATCCGACGAGCACAGTATGCCGCCACCCCTGCGGGCTATCTCGGCGTAGCTCAGGCCGCGTATCTTGTCGACGAACTCGCCCTCGCGACTGCCCGAATACACCAGGTGGGTGTGGCTGTCGCAGAACGCCGGGAACAGCCAGCCCCCCTCGGCATCGATGGTTTCAGCCGTTCCGCTCGCCACAGCCTGCCGCGCTATGGTGCTCAGCCCGTCGTCCTCGCGTCCGAAGTCGGCAATGTGGTCGCCCTCGGTGAGCAGCCACGAGTTGTCGATGCCCGGAAGGTGCTTCATTTCGCTGCCCCGGAGTTGCACGATGGATGCGTCGTGGGTGCCGACAATGCGTGCTATGTTTCTTATTAAAAGATGTTTCATAGTGTTAATCTTCTGGTAAATTGCTGAAAAATAATATAAAAAACTGGTGCCGCGAGCGTGATTGTTAGGCTGTTATGGATTAAAGGCGATACCTTTGCGCCATGCTCCGACTGCTGTTACTCTCAGTTGCGCTGGTTGTCGGCACGGTTGTGCGGGCGCAGAGGCAGATTACCGTGTTGCACAGCGATACGGACGAGCCCATCATGGGGGTGACGGTGAGGGTCGGAGACACTGTTCTCAAGACCGACCGGCATGGTCGTGTGACGGTGCCCGAACAGTTCGACAGCATCTCATTCAGTCATGTGGAGTTTGTTCACGAGTGCCTTCGCCCCTCGGAACTTACCGACCCGATGTACCTCTTTCCGCGTAGTCATCAGCTGAAGGAAGTCACCGTGGCCGGCATTGGTCCCGACTTGCGCCGAAGTTTGGAGAAAGCCAAGGAGCGATGGCTGAACGGTCCTCACCGTTCGTCGCTGCTGAGCTTCGACCTTGGCAACCTTTTCGACCGTCGCAACCGCCGCGACCGCAAGCAGATGAAACGTATTCTGGAGGTGTTCAAGGAGTTCGACGCAAAGCAGTAGGCCCTTGCGAGGGGATGACTATTTCCAAGTGCGCAGGAACTGAATGGCCTTTTCGATGTGCGGATACATCAGTTCGTCGTTGAGAATGAACGGCACCACCTTGCGGAAGTCGGCGTGCATACGGCATATCTCGGGCGAGGAGCGCAGCGGCAGGCGGAAATCGAGAGCCTGAGCAGCGTTGAACAGCTCGATGGCCAGCACGCGCTCGGTGTTGAGCACCACCTTGTAGAGTTTTATTGCGGCATTGGCACCCATCGAAACGTGGTCTTCCTGATCCTGACACGAGGGTATGCTGTCTACCGACGAAGGCATGGCGAGCGACTTGTTGAGGCTCACCACCGATGCAGCCGTGTACTGAGTAATCATAAAACCGCTGTTCACACCCGGATTTGCCACGAGGAAACTGGGCAGTCCGCGCAGTCCCGACACCAGACGGTAGATGCGCCGTTCGCTGATGTTGGCCAGTTCGCTCATTGCTATAGACAGAAAGTCGATGGGCAGGGCGATAGGTTCGCCGTGGAAGTTGCCAGCCGAGATGATGAGGTCTTCCTCAGGGCAGACGGTAGGGTTGTCGGTAGCCGAGTTTATCTCGGTGTCGATGACCGACTTCACGTATCGGATGGTGTCTTTCACCGCTCCATGCACCTGCGGCACGCATCTGAAGGAGTATGGATCCTGCACGTGCGCCTTGATATTGGTAGCTATCTGGCTGCCCTCGAGCAACTCTCTCATGCGTCGTGCCGTCTCTATCTGTCCCTGATGTGGGCGCACGGCATGGACGGCATGGGTGAACGGCTCCACCAGACCGTCGAACGCATCGAGCGACATGGCTGCTATCCTGTCGGCCCAGTCGCTGAGCCTGCGCGCATGGAGCAAGGCCCACACCGCGAAGGCACTCATGTTCTGCGTGCCGTTGAGCAGTGCCAGTCCCTCTTTGGAGCCCAGCTCGATGGGTTTCCAGCGCTTCTTGCGAAGCAGCTCGGCACCGGATATGACGTGTCCCTGATACTCCACCTGGCCGAGTCCCACTAACGGCAGGCACATATGGGCCAGCGGCACGAGGTCGCCCGATGCTCCGAGCGAGCCCTGCTTGTAGACCACGGGGTAGGCATTGTTGTTGAACAGAGCCACCAGGCGCTGCACGGTGTCGAGCTTGCAGCCCGAGTAGCCGTAGCTCAGCGACTGAATCTTCAGCAGAAGCATGATTTTCACAATCTCGTTTGGCACGCGCTCTCCCGTGCCGCAGGCGTGGCTCTTGATCAGGTTCACCTGAAGCTGCGAGAGTTGGTCTTTGCCTATCGACACGTTGCACAGCGAGCCGAAGCCCGTGGTGACACCGTAGATGGGCGCGTTGTTGCCATTTATCTTCTTGTCGAGATAGGAACGGCAGCGCCTTATCCTGTGTTTGGCTTCTTCGCTCAGCTCGATGCGGATGCCTTGCTGTATTATTTCTCCGATTTGTTCTATCGTGATGTGCTCTGCACTGATGTAGTGTATCATAGTATTATGGTTGTTTATGGATGTGAGAGGGTATCACTCACCTCAGAATTTCTTGATTATGTCGTCGTCGACAAGGTTGGGGATAGTCACTTGCAGGTCGGGAGTGCGCCGTAGCTCGCGCTCTATGGCATCCATGGCCCCCTTGTTTCTGGCCCATGAGCGGCGTGCTATGCCGTTGTTCACGTCCCAGAAGAGCATACTGCGTATGCGCCGTTCGGCCTCCGGGCTGCCGTCGATAACCATTCCGAAGCCGCCGTTGACCACTTCGCCCCATCCAACTCCTCCGCCGTTGTGCAGGCTCACCCATGTGGCACCGCGGAAGCTGTCGCCAATGACGTTCTGCACGGCCATGTCGGCACAGAACTGCGAGCCGTCGTAGATGTTGCTCGTTTCGCGGAAGGGCGAGTCGGTGCCGCTCACGTCGTGGTGGTCGCGTCCCAGCACTATCGGGCGGCTGATGTCGCCCCGGCGTATGGCATCGTTGAAGGCCAGGGCAATCTTAGTGCGGCCTTCGGCATCGGCATAGAGTATGCGCGCCTGGGAGCCTACCACGAGTTTGTTCTCACCTGCGCTGCGTATCCAGTGAAGGTTGTCGGCCAGCTGCCCCTTGATGTCCTCGGGAGCATCGGCCAGCATCTGCTCGAGCACGTCGGCTGCCAGCTTGTCGCTGTGCGCAAGGTCGTCGGCATTGCCGGAGGTGCATACCCAGCGGAAGGGGCCGAAGCCATAGTCGAAGAACATCGGGCCCATGATGTCCTGAACGTAAGACGGATAACGGAAGCTGCCGTCGGCCTTGAGCACATCGGCTCCGGCTCGGCTCGACTCGAGGAGGAAGGCGTTGCCGTAGTCGAAGAAGTACATTCCTTTCTCGGCCAGTCGGTTGATGGCAGCCACCTGGCGGCGCAGTGATGCCTGCACTTTCTCCTTGAACAGTGTCGGGTTGTCTGCCATCATCTGCTGCGACTCCTCGAGCGTGAGGCCCACGGGATAGTAGCCTCCAGCCCATGGGTTGTGGAGCGAAGTCTGGTCGCTGCCCAGGTCGACGTGTATGTCCTCGTCGGCCAGCCGCTCCCACAGGTCTACCACATTGCCCACGTAGGCCATCGACACCACTTTGTTGGCAGCCACGGCATTGCGTATGGCGGCAGTCAGCTCGTCGAGGTTGTCGTGGAGTTCGTCTACCCATCCCTGCTCGTATCGCTTGCGGGCAGCCTTGGGATTGATTTCAGCCGTCACGCTCACCACTCCGGCGATGTTGCCGGCTTTGGGCTGTGCGCCCGACATACCGCCCAGTCCGGCGGTGACGAACAGCTTTATGCCCTCGCCGCCAACCTTGCGTGCTGCGTTGAGCACGGTGATGGTGGTGCCGTGGACTATGCCCTGCGGACCGATATACATATACGAGCCGGCGGTCATCTGTCCGTACTGGGTCACTCCCAGTGCGTTGCCGCGTTCCCAGTCGTCGGGACGCGAGTAGTTGGGTATCACCATGCCGTTGGTCACGACGACGCGCGGAGCGTTCTCGTGCGAGGGGAAGAGGCCCAGCGGATGGCCGCTATACATCACCAGTGTCTGGTTGTCGGTCATCTGGCTGAGGTATTTCATGGTTAGACGATACTGCGCCCAGTTTTGGAACACTGCGCCGTTGCCTCCGTAGGTAATCAGTTCGTGAGGATGCTGTGCCACCTGTGGGTCCAGGTTGTTCTGTATCATCAGCATGATGGCAGCTGCCTGTCTGCTGCGGTGAGGATAGTCGTCGATTGGTCGAGCCTTCATCTCGTAGTCGGGGCGGTAGCGATACATATAGATGCGACCGTAGCGACGGAGCTCTTCGGCAAACTCGGGAGCCAGTGCGGCATGAAGATGCTGTGGGAAATAGCGCAGCGCATTGCGCAGTGCAAGCTGCTTCTGCTGCGGAGTGAGTATGTCCTTGCGCTTTGGCGCATGATTTATGCTGCTGTCGTAAGGTTTCGGCTCGGGCAGATAGTCGGGTATGCCTTGCTCTATGGCTTTCTTGAAGTCTTCGGTAGTCATGGTCAGGATTGTTAGGGTGAGTGTTTTATTCAGTAATCTTGTTCTCTACAATTTCCATTATGGCCTTCTCTTCGGCATCGGCCTTGGCTGCCAGCGCGTCGGCTTGCTCTATGAAATTCTTAGCTGCGGCTTTGTCACTGAGTGCCGAGGCATTGATTTTCACGTTAAGGGCTGCTCCCAACACGGCGGCACGTGCAGCCAGCGCACCCACTCCGGCATCGCTGACGCTGTTGGGATTGCCTTCGCTTGCCATAGCCTTGCAGATGTCAAAGGCTTGCAAGGCGGTATTCATTGTTTCGAGTGGTATTTCTGTGGCATGAAGGGTGGCCGCTTCAATGGCTGCGGCACGTTGTTTGCGGTCGGCCTCGGTAGCCTTTGGAAGTCCAAAGGCGGCCATGATGGCATTGAAAGCCTGTGTGTCCTCGTCGACGAGTTGCAGCAGGCGAGTCATTAGTTGCTGCCCCTTCTCGGCCCACGAGCTGAAGTGGTGCCAGCGGTCGTCCCATCCGGCCTTGTGCGACGACAGGTTGGCAACCATTGTTCCGAGTGCAGCGCCCAGCGCACCCATGTATGCGGCTATGGTTCCGCCTCCGGGGGCAGGGCTCTCGCGTGAGGTTTCCTCGGCAAAAGCCTTAATGGTGAGGTCGGCGAGGCGTGTGCCGGCATTTTGCTGCGCATCGTCGAGCATATATTCGATGACCTTTTCGCGTGGGTTGAACGGCTTCAGGTCGTCGAGGCCCATCGACTTGATGGCTATCTTGATGATGTCGGCTTCGGGAATACCCGTTGAGCGTTGCTGCTTGGCAAGGAAATAGCAGCCGGCATCAAGTATAGCTTTCTTGGGGACGAGTCCAACGATTTCCGTTCCAGTGACTCTCAGTCCGCGGTTATGTGCGCAGCGGCATACCTCGTCGAAAGCTTTGTGCAGCGGAGTGACGTTGAGGTTGGTGATGTTCATCGACACCTGGGCTATTCCGTACTCGTCGATGTACCATCCGATGGCCTTTGTTGCCTTCAGAGTGCCCGGCTGCATGATTGGCTCGCCGCTGGCATAGCGCATTATCTTACCCGTGATGGAGCCTCCTTCGCGCATCGGGCGGCCTTTCTCTCTCACGTCGAAGGCTATGGCATTGGCTCGGCGCGTAGATGTGGTGTTGAGGTTGAAGTTCACGGCAATCAGGAAGTCGCGTGCTCCTACTGCTGTGCAGCCGCTCTTGAGTATCTGTTCGGGGATAGACGATTGCGGGTCGGTGATGTTGTTCAGCTCTTCGGGCATGAAGTCGGGCTGCTTTCCCGGCGTGGTCAGCTTCTCCTGCAATGCTTCGTACTCGCCTTGTCGGCAAACCGCGAGGTTCTTGCGCTCCTCGGTAAAGGCCGCAGCCTCGTAGCAGTAGCATGGTATGCCGGCTTCGCGTGCTATGCGGTCGGCAAGCTGGCGTGCCAATGCAGCACATTCCTCGAGGGTGATGCCGCTCACGGGTATCAGCGGCAGCACATCAGTTGCACCCATGCGGGGGTGTGCGCCGTGGTGCTGGCGCATATCGATAAGCTGTGCTGCGCATCTGACGGCGCGGAATGCCGCCTCTGTCACGTCCTCGGGACTTCCCACGAATGTCACCACCGTGCGGTTTGTGGCTTCGCCGGGGTCTACATCGAGCAGCTTTACTCCGCTTACGCTCTCAATCTCGTCGGTTATCTGCTTGATAACGCTCATGTTGCGTCCCTCGCTGAAGTTGGGAACGCACTCGATAATCTGTCTTTTATGGCTCATATCTTTCAGTAATAATTCGATTTAAGGTGTGTGGTTGGCGCTACCTCAGCGCGTATAATATAATAAGGTGTGCTTATCCTCAGCAAATTTATGGATTATTCGTAAAATATGCAACGCTTTCTTGACCTTTTTTTAGTCAAAGCAACGGCGAGAGCAGCCTGACAACTGACTCCCAAAGGCGCAGCAGGAAGGGGCGATGGTCGAGGTTGGCAAAGTTATTGAGCATGATGCAGTCTTTCTGGTCGGCCAGGAAAAGGCTTTTCAGCTCCATGGCAGTCTGCTTGTCGTAGATGAAAACGTTGGCCTCGAAGTTGTTTTCAAACGAACGGAAATCGATGTTCGTGGAGCCCACGGTGGCAAGGGTGTCGTCGGAAACGAGCAGTTTGGAGTGGTTGAAGCACGGGCGGTAGAGATAAACCTTCACTCCGGCTTCAATCGTTTCTATCATATAGGAGCGCGAAGCCCATTCCACAATCTTCGAGTCGGCATGGAGAGGCAGCATCAGCCTTACGTCGACACCGGCGATGGCTGCCGTGCGCATGGCGAAGAGTATGGGCTCGGTAGGCAGGAAGTAGGGCGTTTCCATGTAGACATACTGCTTTGCCTCATGCAGTATGCGCACGTAGCCCTGTTCAATGTCGGGCCACGACGATGTGGGGCTGCTCGTGACGACCTGCATCAGTGCCGGGGAGTGGTGACTGGTGAGTGGTGACTGGTGTTCTTGCCCCTGTGGATAGTACTCGCGGTTGGTGATTAGTGTGTGGTCAACGAAATACCAGTCAATGAGGAAGGCTCGTTGCAGCGCATATACTATGTTGCCGCTAAGCTGAAGGTGGGTGTCGCGCCAGCCTCTTGCATCTCTGCCCTTGACATATCGGAGGGCAATGTTCATTCCGCCGATGAAACCAAGCAGCCCGTCGATGACGCACAGCTTGCGGTGGTTGCGGTAGTTCACCTTCCGGGTGAATGCGGGGAACTTCACGGGCATGAACGAGTGTACCTCCACACCTCCTTCGCGCATCCTCTCGAAGAACTTGTTGCTCACGCGCCAGCATCCCACGTCGTCATATATCACCCTTACTTCTACTCCCTGGCGTGCCTTGTCTATCAGGGCATCGGCAAAGAGGTTGCCCAGTGGGTCGTCGGCAATGATGTAGGAGCACAGGTGGATGTGGCTCTTGGCATTGGCGATAGCTTTGAGCAGGGCAGGGAAGAACTCATAGCCGTTGGTGTAAGCCTCAGTGCTGCTGGCAAAGAACGGCATAGCCCCATTCTGGTTGGTGAACAGCGAAATCAGCTGTCTGTGCTTGTCGGGCAGCATCAGGCGGTTTTGCTCGGCAAACTCCAGCATACTGCGCTTTGTCAGTTGGTCGAGGGAGTTTTGCGAGATGATGCGTTCCTTGCGGATGTTCTGGCCGAAGAAGATATAGAGCACTACTCCCACCGCCGGTGCAAAGATAAGCACCAGCATCCAGGCCATTGTCTTGGCCGGCTGCCGCCTGTCCATGAGCACTGTAGTCATGGCCATAGCCACGATAAGGCCGTAGATTAGGAGGAATAACCAGTGGAAGTATATCAAAACGGTTCAGTGTTAGTATGTTACATTATATGGATTGTAGGCCGGTTGGTCGGTATGCCGGAGCGCATCTTAGTTGGCAAACACGTCGCTGCCTAACCTGTGGGCCAGCACGTTACGTATTTCTTGCAGCTGCTTGATCTGCCCCATCACCTGCATCATCTGGTCTACGTCGCTCTGCACCTCCTTCAGCTTCTGCTGCAGCGACCTGAGTTGCTGCTTGACGTACTCCATCCTGAAGTCGAGCACCAGATGGATAATCCTGTCGCGCAGGGTGTTCTCCTTGATGTTCATCTCTAAGCTCTTGGCCAGCTTCACGTTCTCCATGCTCAGCGTGGCTGCCAGTTGGGCCACTTCGATGTTGCTGTGGTGAGTGAAGTAGCGGCTGGCATTGAAGTCGGGTTCTCCGCTATGGTCGGTAGCCTCTTGCAGAATGGTGTTGTAGAGCGGGTTGGAGAGTGTGAGCCCGTCGAGGCCGAGGTCGTAGCTGATGTACTGTGCCACGGTGAGGCACACCTTCTCGCCCGTCGACTCGTCTTCAAGGTCTTTCATTATCACCTCTTCTCCGTGGCGTACAACGTTCTCGATGAGCAGCCGCTCGATGTCGGCCTGCCGCGATTCCACCTGTCCGCGCATCTGATAGGTGGCCTGCCGCCGGGTGGCTGTCTGTGGTGCCTGTGTTGTCTGGGCCAGTTGCTCCTGTGGAGTGGCTTTCTGCTTGTCGGCATAGATGATGCGGTTCATCGATGATATGAGTGTCTGCTCGGCTACGCCCGTCTGTTCGGCACATTCGTGGATATAGGTGTCGCGCAGTATCTGGTCTTTTATCACGGCGATGCTCCTCACTATCGAACCCACGGCCTCGCTGCGCTTCACGGGGTCGCTCACGTCCTTCAGCAGAAGGCGCGTCTTGAATACGATGAAGTCGGTCTGATGGTCGGCTATATACTGCCTGAAGTCCTGTGCCGTGTGCTTGCGTGCAAAAGAGTCGGGGTCGTCGCCGTCGGGCAGCAGCAGCACCCTGACGTTCATGCCCTCTGCAAGCAGCATGTCAGTGCCTCGCAGAGCGGCATGGATGCCGGCCTCGTCGCCGTCGTAGATAAGCACGATGTTCTGCGTAAGCCGGTGGAGCATACGTATCTGGTGGAGCGAGAGAGCGGTGCCCGAATTGGCAACCACGTTTTCCAGGCCGCACTGGTGCATCGATATGACGTCGGTGTATCCCTCCACCATGTAGACGCAGTTCTCCTTGGCTATCTGTTTCTTTGCCTGATAGATGCCGTAGAGCTGCTGTTCCTTGTGGTAGATCTCCGAGTCGGGCGAGTTCACGTATTTCTGCTGCACGCCCTTGGTGGCTTGGTCGAGCTTGCGTCCGCCGAAGGCCACCACCTTGCCGCTCATGCCTATCCAGGGGAATATCACGCGTCCGGCAAAGCGGTCGGCAAGGGATGGGTGCCCTTGGACACTGTAGCACAAGCCCGTCTTCAGCAGAAACTCAGCCTTGTAGCCCTTCTCCTGTGCTGCCCTGGACAGGGCATCGCGCTGCGGCAGGCTGTAGCCCAGGCGGAAGCGGCGCATGATGTCGTCGCGTATGCCGCGGCTGCGGAAATACTGCATACCATAGGCCACGCCGTCGGCAGTGTTTCGCAACGTGTCCTCGAAGTATCCGGCAGCCCATTCGTTCACTATATACATCGACTCGCGCTCGCTCTCGGCCTGCTGTTCTTCCGAGGTCAGCTCTCGCTCGTGTATCTCGATGTGATACTTGGCAGCCAGCCACCGCAGGGCTTCGGGATAGGTCATCTGCTCATGTTCCATGATGAAGCTCACGGGTGTGCCGCCCTTGCCGCACGAGAAGCACTTGCAGATGTTGCGCGATGGCGACACATAGAACGAGGGCGTAGTGTCGTCGTGGAACGGACACAGTCCCTTGTAGTTCATTCCGCTCTTGCGTAGCGTGACGAACTCCGATACCACGTCGACAATGTTGGCGGCATCCAATATTCTGTCTATGGTCTGGCGGTCTATCATATTCTTCTTAGACGGTTAGGGGGTAGGGGTGAGACGGTTGGAGATTTCTTTTCTCTCACACCTAACCATCTCACCTCTCACCCCTCATTTAATCCCAATCAGCTTGTGGGTCTGCAACGAAAGTCGCCACTCCGGGTGAGCCTTTATGTAGCCCACGGCAGCTTCCATGATGCGTTTGTTGCGCTCGGCGTTGCCCGTGTCGCATGGTTGCAGATAGTAGTGGCTGGCTTCAATGCCGTCAGGGTTGAGGCTCTGGTCGATGGGTAGCTCCTTGTCTTCCTGTTGGAACACCACTTTCAGCTCGTCGCAGCGGCGCACCACGGTGGGAGGCTTCGGCGACACCGTGCTCCAGTCGATGTTGGCGGGCAATGGCAGTGTGCCGTTGGTCTCTACAGCCACGGTGAAGCCGTGACGGTGGAGCAGGTCTATGAATGTCTCGTCTGCCTGAAGCAGAGGTTCTCCGCCAGTGAGCACGGCAAAGCGCGAGGGATGGGCGCACATACGCCGGGCTATCTCCTCGTCGGTCAGCTCGCAGTAGCTCTCGTGCTCGGTGTCGCAGAACGGACACCTGCGGTTGCAGCCCGAGAAGCGCACAAACACCGCCGCCCGTCCCACGTTGTGCCCCTCGCCTTGCAGCGAATAGAAAATCTCGTTAATGCGTTTCATCGAAATCGTCGTCCTCATATACAGCCACGTTGCCCAGACTCTCCTGCACCTCCACGCGGTAGCACTGCTCCACCTGCTCGCAGCACCACCGCGCAATGTTCTCCGCAGTGGGGTTGAAAGGCAGCACCTCGTTCAGGTTGCGGTGGTCCAGCACGCCGCGTATGCGCCGCTTTATCTCGGTGAAGTCTGCCACCATGCCGTTCACGTCCAGCTGGCGGCTCTTGCAATAGACGGTTATGCGCCAGTTGTGGCCGTGCGGTGCCTGGCACTTGCTCTCATAGTTGAGGCTCAGGCTGTGCGAAGCCGATACCTCCATTGTTTTCTTAACGTAATACATTGTTTGGTGTGTCCTTTCTGAATGTATAGACAGTGCAAAGATAATGAATTTTACTCATACCAACCCCGTTCCAGCTAATAATATAATCTTCACATAATTATATTAGGCAGTAATATGACTCATATTGGTCGGTAATATGACTCATATTGGTAGCCCCCCTCAGTCCCCCCGAAGGGGGGAAGGCTTATATGGCTAATATGTCTTATGGGAAATATAAGGACTTATAGCCCTTATGGAGAGCCTTTAGGCTTCCCTCCCTTGGGGAGGGGTTGGGGGTGGGCTTGTAATATGGCCCATATTGGTCAGTAATATGGCCCATATTGGTTGGTAATATGGCCCATATTACTTTGCGGAAGCTTGTAGAGCACGGCTCGTCTCGGCTTCAGCTAAGGACAATTGTCAATATGTTGCTGCAATTAAGGCTTGCAAGGCACTATGCACAATGCCCTGCAAGCAATTCGGACGGTGCACCCTGTCATGCGAACTCTATGTTTTCGTGCCCGAAGAGCATACGCATAATCTGGTCTTTCTTTTCCTTTGTGAGCTTGATTTGGAGGATAGCCTCGGTCTGGTCCTCTTCTTTTTGCGAGAGTTTCACGTACTTGTCCGGATAGGTGAACAGGTCTACGGGCGAGATGCCAAGCACATTTGAGATTATCTTAAGTTCTTTGACCCTCAAATCGCGCTTTCCGTTCTCGATGTTGCTCACTATCGCCACGTCAAGATTTAAGGCATCAGCTATAACTTGTTGGTTTATTGACTTCTGAAGGCGGATGATTTTGATTGCTTCGTGTACTTCCATAAGTTAAAGTTAGCAATTTATCAAGTTGTCGTAATTGTTAAAATAACCTAATTAATGATATTTTCTCAATCGCAAAATGAAATAAACTCAAATATTTTATATCTTTGCAACGTTAAAAGTTATAAATGTATAAAAACTAAATTCATTAGGTTCGGTGAGCTGATGTGAATCATCTCAACCGCAGAAAAGGCATCACATACAGACGTGAGTCTGTTGGCCGGGGCGTTATCTGCAGCATAACGACTTTTCCTGCTTCATCATTTTGGCTAAAAAGAGTCGGCTCAGGAGCGCCTTTTATTTTGAAAACAACAACAAAACATAAAAACCTGTATTTCAATAACCTAATAATTAAAAACAAACAAGATGAAACAAGTAGAATTCAAGATGCCATTAAGAATGTTGGCGGCATTGTGCTTCCTTCTTCTTTCTGCTTCTGCCATTGCGCAGCAAATCGCTGTCAATGGGCATGTTAAGGATGCTACCGGCGAGCCGATTATCGGTGCCACTGTACTTGTTCAGGGAACGAGCAATGGCGCGGCAACTGACATCGACGGTAACTTTACGCTTAACTGTAATCAAGGCGACAAACTGCAAGTGAGCTACGTAGGCTACACCACGCAAGTCGTTACCGCTTCGTCGAACGTTGTAGTGACACTGCAGGAAGACTCCAAGGTGCTCAACGACGTTGTCGTTATCGGTTACGGTAGGGCAAAGAAGAACGACCTCACCGGTTCGGTGACAGCCATCAAGCCCGATGACATGAACCACGGTCTCCAGACCAATGCCCAGGACATGATCAGCGGTAAGATTGCCGGTGTGAGCGTTATCTCTAACGACGGTACACCTGGTGGTGGCGCACAGATCCGTATCCGTGGTGGTTCGTCACTGAACGCATCTAACGACCCTCTGATCGTTATCGACGGTCTGGCTATGGACAACTACGGTGTGCAGGGACTTTCCAACCCACTGTCAATGGTTAACCCTAACGACATCGAGAGCTTCACCGTACTGAAGGACGCTTCGGCAACAGCTATCTACGGTTCGCGTGCATCTAACGGTGTGATTATCATCACCACCAAGAAGGGACGCTCGGGGCAGAAGCCAAAGATCAGCTACAACGGAAACGTGTCTATTTCTACTAAGAAAAAGACCATTCCATCGATGAACGGTGCCGAGTATCGTGAGTTCGTGAAGAACCTCTATGGCGAGGACAGCGAGGCTTACAAGGCTCTGGGATGGTATCCTATGACACAGTCAGACGAACAGTTCTACTACAACAATGGCGACCCCGTTGAGGTTCCTGGTGTTGAGGCTGTGTATGACAAGGATGGTAACTTCCAGACATACAAAGGACATTATAATATAGGTGATCAGCAGTTTGCGGATACTGACTGGCAAAAGCAGATATACCGCACGGCGGTTTCAACCGACCATAATGTAACGATTTCAGGAGGCTTCAAGAACATGCCTTACCGCGTTTCTCTGGGCTACACCAACAACCAGGGTATCGTGAAGACATCCAAGTTTGAGCGCTACACCGCCAGCTTGAACCTCTCTCCGTCGCTCTTTGCTGACCACCTGAAACTCAACATCAACGGTAAGGGCATGATTGCCAAGAACCGCTATGCTGACGGTGGAGCTATCGGAGCAGCACGCTACATGGATCCTACCAAGCCCATCATGGCTTCGGACAACGTAATCTACAACAAGTACTTCGGCGGCTATGCACAGTGGTATGCTGACGCTACATACACCGACCCGACATGGGTGCAGACCAACAACCGTAACGCCACAACAAACCCTGTGTCACTGCTTGAGCTGAAGAATGACAGAGCTACCTCTAAGACATTCGTGGGCAACTTTGAAGCCGACTACTCTATCCACGGACTCGAAGACCTGCACTTGCACGTTAACCTCGGTGCCGACGTTTCTACAGGTAAGCAGACCACCGAAATCAGCAAGTACTCGACTGGCAACAACTACTTCGGATGGAACAACTGGACAAAGCAGAATACCTACAACCTCTCGTTCAACGCATACGCTCAGTACATGAAGGACTTCAGCGACGCCCATCACTTCGACGTTATGGCAGGTTATGAGTGGCAGCACTTCCACAAGAAGACCGACTGGTACGGCTCTGGCGTGTATCCAATGACGAGCAAGGCCACCCAGGACATCCTCAATCCTGACGGTACGGTAAAGGAAAAAATCAATCTGGCTGGCACAGAGTATAATGCTCCTACCACCGAGACCAAGTATGAAACTGAGAACTACCTCGTTTCGTTCTTCGGACGTCTGAACTACTCGCTTCTCGACCGCTATCTCCTCACCTTTACCATGCGTGCCGACGGTTCTTCACGCTTCTCGAAAGGCCACAAGTGGGGTACATTCCCATCTGTAGCTCTTGCATGGAAGATGAAGGAAGAGAGCTTCCTGAAGGATGTTGAGCCTATCAACGACATGAAACTGCGTCTGGGTTGGGGTATCACTGGTCAGCAGGAAGGTATCGGCGACTATACCTACATCGCTACCTACACTCCAAACGTTGACCACGCATACTATGACATCGCACTCGCCAACGGTACAACCTATCGTCCGGATGCAATCAATCCCGACCTTACCTGGGAGAAGACCACTACCTGGAACGCCGGTCTCGACCTGAGCTTCCTGCGCGACCGTCTGATGTTCAACTTCGACTGGTACTACCGCAAGACCAAGGACCTGATCAACACAGTATTTATCCCTGCAGGTAGCAACTTCCGCAACAAGCTGACCAGCAACATCGGTTCGCTGCACAACACCGGTTTCGAGTTTGCTGCTACTGTTCGTCCTATCCAGACTACCGACTTCCGTTGGGAGCTGACATACAACTTCACCTACAACAAGAACAAGATTGATGAGCTCGTAGGAAGCAACGACGACAACTACTATGTAGAGACTGGTGGTATCAGCGCAGGTACAGGTGGTAACATCCAGGCCCATGCAGTAGGCCATCCCGCAAGCTCGTTCTATGTATACCAGCAGGCATACGACCAGGCAGGCAATCCTATTCCTAACACATACGTTGACCGCAACGGCAACGGACGTATCGACAGTGGCGACAAGTATTTCTACTACAAGCCAGCTGCTGACGTGACAATGGGTCTCGGCTCGAAGTTCATGTACAAGAACTGGGATTTGAGCTTCTCAATGCGTGCAAGCCTCGGCAACTACGTTTACAACGACAACCAGGCTGGTCCAATCAACGTTGGCTCGGGTATCATCTATGCACTGAACTATCTGACCAACCGTCCTGTTGAGGCTGTAGAGCTCGGATTTACCAATCCTCTCACAGAACAGTACTATTCTGACTATTTCGTGCAGAACGCTTCGTTCCTGAAGATGGACAACATCACGCTGGGCTACTCGTTCTCAGGACTGTTCAAGGGTGGCAACTATGGCGGTATCAGCGGTCGTGTATACGCTACCGTACAGAACGTCTTTACTATCACCAAGTACAAGGGCATCGACCCGGAAATTCCGAGTGGTATCGACAACAACCTCTATCCGCGTCCATTCACAACCGTCCTCGGTCTGAACCTGAACTTCTAAATTGCTCAATCAACGATTAAAAAATAATTCGACTTATGAAATTCAAAAACATAATACCGGCTGCCGTCGCACTTCTGTCACTGGGCTTTGCCTCGTGTGTAGGCGATTTGGATGTTGAGAACATCAACCCGCAGCAGGTTCCAGATTTGAACAGCGACGCATTGTTAAACAAGATATATGCCAACATGGTTGTCACAGGACAGAGTGGTCCTGCTGGCAATGGCGATATCGACGATATTGATGAGGGTACATCAAACCTCGTGCGTCAGTTGTGGAATGCCAATGAGCTCACCACCGATGAGGCTCATTGTGTATGGGGTGACCCAGGTATTCCTGAGTTCAACCATAATTCTTGGAGCGACACCCATCCTATGATGCAGGCTCTCTACTACCGTTTCTATTTCGGTATCACTCTGGCCAACGAATATCTTGCTCAGGTGCCTGACGATTCACAGAAGCGTGCCGAGGCTCGTTTCATGCGCGCCCTGTACTACTCTTATCTGATGGACCTCTTCGGAAACGTGCCGTTTATGACAACCGTTTCTATCGAGCCGGCTCCACAGTACACTCGTGCCGAGATTTTCAACTTTGTTGAGAGCGAGCTCAAGGCTATCATCGGAGAGGCTGAGAGTGCCGACGTGCTGCCTGAAACACGCGCCGCCTACGGACGTGCCGACAAGGTTGCTGCCGAGATGCTTCTTGCCCGTATCTATCTGAATGCCCAGGTGTACACTGGTACTGCCCGCTGGCAGGATGCCAAGGACTATGCCGAAAAGGTTATCAACAGCAGCTACAGCCTCGTAACAGCTGGCAAGGGTGCCTACTCTGCTTATCAGCTCCTCTTCATGGGCGACAACGATGCCAACGGAGCTCAGAACGAAATCATCCTTCCCGCAATCCACGACGGTGTGCGCACGCAGACATGGGGTGGCAGCCTGTTCCTCATCGCTTCTACCAACAATGGTGACTACAAGACTGGTACGTCAGAAAACTGGGGTGGTAACCACGCTCGCCCGCAGTTCGTACAGCAGTTCTTCCCTGGCGGTGGAGCCCCAACGTCAAACGACCCAGTTGCTGTAGCAGCCGCTGCGGGTGACGACCGTGCCTTGTTCTATACGGACGGACGTACACTTCACATCACCAAGGAGAGCGACTTCAAAAAGGGATTCTCTTACATCAAGTTCCTCAACTTCCATGCTGATGGTAGTGCAGCCCACCACACACAGTTCGTAGACACCGACTTCCCGGTAATGCGTGTTGCTGAGGCTTACCTGACATACGCAGAGGCTGATGCCCGTCTGAATGGCGGAAGCTGTACTGCCGATGGTATTGCCAAGGTGAAGGCTCTTCAGGAGCGTGCCAACAAGTCTACTGCCAGCCTTACAACTGTAGACCTTGAGTACCTCTGCTCTGAGTGGTCGCGTGAGTTCGGCTTCGAAGGCCGTCGCCGCATGGACCTCATCCGCTTCAACAAGTATGGTGGCCAGTCTACCTATTTGTGGGAATGGATGGGAGGCGCAGAGACTGGTGCTGCCTTTGACTCTCACCTCAATATCTTCCCGATACCTAACAGCGACTTGAACGCTAACAGCAACCTCAAGCAGAATCCTGGTTACTAATCACATAACATTATAATTTAGAAGAAATATGAAAAAGCTAAGTATAATGGCATCGTTGTTGATGGGTCTTGTCGCACTCTCTTCTTGCGAGAGCGACCGCGACGACAATCCCACACTCATAATGCCTAATGGTTTCACGCTGTTAGCTCCAGAGTTCGGTGAGAATGTCATTGACCTGGAAAACAGCTCATCCATACAGTTCAAAGCTCAGGCTGCGCCAAACTATTCCTTCCCGACAGAAACGTCTTACTGGATGGAAATGACGCTGGCTGACAACTTCGAAGATGCTGCTGAAGACGAGATCTTTACTCTTGATACCAAGGGCAACAGTATTACCTACGATTGCGTGACCACTGAGATGGACCTTGGAGTTATGAAGCTCAAGGGCTGGAGCACGCCAGAAGACGTTGACAAGACTACTCCCGTGCCTGTTACGGTGCGCATGGTGGCCAACCTGTCACATGCCGAGAGTATGGCAACAGCCGTGCGCTCTAATGCTCAGAAGATCTATGTCTATCCTTACTACCTCAAGGAGAGCCTGCCGCAGTTCTGGTATCTCACAGGTGCCAATATTGCTACCAATCACTGGAAGAACTCTCTTGACGACGTTGGTACTGGTATGGTACCTATGTATGTTAAGAAGGGTGAGACCTACAACAAGTTCACTGGTGACGGTACAATCGAGTATGTAGGCTATTTCCTCTCTGGCGAATTCAAGATTATCGCTCCTAAGGGTCTTGAGAACTGGAACTTCGGTATCTGTGGTGGTAACATTACCGATGGCGGCGGCTTCCAGTACCGTGACGGCGGCGACGACCCAGGCAACATTGGCTGCTCTGAGTCTGGCTTCTATCGTCTGACTCTCAACACCGCAGAGCATGAGCTCAAGGCTGAGAAGTATGAACCAGATGAGCCTATAGTAGCCTATGCATCAATGAGTATTGGTGAAACAGCTATGGATCCTGTATCTGCTGAGCATGAGAACCACGACTGGTATGCTGCTAACGTTACCGTAAGTGCAAATACAGCTATGAACTTCAAGGCTGGCGATGGCACTACATGGGGCACCGAGGCCTTCCCGTACGGTATTTCTACTGTTGGCGGAGCTGCCATCAAAGTTACTCCTGGTACCTACAAGGTGTTCTTCAACGACATCACAGGTGCTTACCACTTTGTAGAGGTTGAATAAGCCGACTAAGAATTTAAAACAATAATCGCGGGGAAGGGGTGCTTCTCCTTCCCCCACTTTAAAACATTACAACGATTATGAAATTAAAATCATATTTATTTGCCGGACTTGCAATGCTGGCACTGTCGGCTTGTAACGAGGACTTCGGCGACTGGAAGCAGCAGGCTACCAATACCCAGGGAGCTACCGTTACATTTGGCGAAGGTAGCGTGTCAGCTGTTGACGTCATTGATTTCGCTGAGATTGAAGAGGGAACCCAGCTCGTTCAGGTTTGTACACTGGTTGCTCCTACCACTTCGATTGAGGCAAGCAAACTGAAGTATACAATCAATCTTGATGGCACTGAGTTCCCACTCAATGACGATGGAACAATGTCTTATCCCGACTTCAAGGCTTTCGTAGAGTCTACCTACGGAAAAGCTCCTAAGGTTAATGACATTATTGCTAAGGTTAATGCGTTCATAGGTAACGAGTCTACCAAGGTGCGCTATACTTCTGAAGGCTTCTTTGTAAAGGCTAAGCCCGATGCACCGTTCATTGATGCCGGTGGCTACTACCTTGTTGGTGACTTCTATAAGACAAGCGAGAGCAGTGGATGGGATGTAGTAGGTGCCCACAAGTTCAGCCAGATTGGCGGCGGTGACGTTTACGAGAACCCGACATTCACTATTACTGTAGAGGTTAAGGCAACCGAAGAAAAAACATCTGACTGGTATTGGAAGATTATTCCTGCCAACAACTACGAAGGTGACTTCTGGAAGGAAGGCAAAGACGGTGTCGTAGGTACAATAGAGAATGGCGACCCAAGCTTCGAGGGTGCATTGACTACGTCAAGTCCTCAGGCTGGACGCATCAAGGAGCCCGGACTCTACAAGTTCACTATCGACATGATGAACTACAAGTATACCATCGAGGCTGTAAACTATGCTACCTATATCTGGCAGGCTGGTAATGGCAACGGATGGGGCTCACCAGCAAATCCGCTCGTTCTTACTGATGACAATACTGGTACCTACCAAGGCTTCATGTATCTCGATGGAGAATTCAAGTTCCGTTCACAGGAAACCAACTGGGATGCTCCCGATTGGGGTGACGGAGGTACACCGGGTACACTTATGCCTCAGGCTGGTAACCTTAATGCCGATGTAGGCTTCTATGCAGCAAAGGTTGTTCTGTCAGCACTTACCTACGAGCTTACTCCGATTACCACTGTGGGCATTATTGGCTCTGCCACAGAACAAGGCTGGGATGCCAGCACTCCAATGGAATGGGATACCACTGAGAAATGCTGGGTAATTACCACAACCTTGAAGGGTGGTGCAGGCTATGAGCTGAAGTTCCGTGGCAATGACGACTGGGATGATGCAACAGGAAACTGGGGCGGTAGCTGGGACAACATCATTAACGGTTCAAACACCAACTTACCGGTTGAGAAGGCAGGTACTGCAACTATCAAGTTCTATCCTACTTGCAACGGCAAGAGCTATGCAACAATCACCTACCAAGACTAAACACCGTGTCTAACGGACAGTAAATAATCTCAAGGCGAGGCACAACCACTGTGGTTGTGCCTCGCTTTTATATGCACAAAAGATTGTTAGTGTGCATGATAGGCTGCTTTTTGTGCGATAATTTTGGCAGTCGGATAAAAAAGGTTAACTTTGCAGCGTTTTTGCAAAAACAGATTTTTAACGCCCCACCTTATATTATATAGGTAACAAGACAACCAATAAATACATATTTTATGGCATTAAAGATTGTTGTTCTGGCTAAACAGGTGCCAGACACTCGTAATGTGGGCAAGGATGCGATGACTGCCGAGGGCACAGTGAACCGTGCCGCCTTGCCTGCTATCTTCAATCCCGAAGATTTGAATGCCCTGGAGCAGGCTCTCCGATTGAAAGAGCAGCATCCGGGTTCCACAGTAGGAATACTTACAATGGGTCCTCCACGTGCTGGCGAGATTATCCGTCAGGGTCTTTACCGTGGTGCCGACACCGGTTGGCTTCTCACCGACCGTCTGTTTGCCGGTGCCGACACGCTGGCTACATCGTATGCCTTGGCCACAGCCATCAAGAAGATTGGCGACGTGGACATGGTGATTGGTGGTCGTCAGGCCATCGACGGCGACACTGCACAGGTGGGACCGCAGGTAGCCCAGAAGCTGGGACTGAACCAGGTGACATACGCTGAGGAGATACAGAAGGTTGAAGACGGCAAGGCCACCATCCGTCGCGTAATCGACGGTGGAGTGGAGACCGTTGAGGCTCCGCTGCCCGTAGTCGTAACGGTCAACGGCAGTGCTGCTCCGTGTCGTCCGCAGAACGCCCGTCTGGTGATGAAGTACAAGCGTGCCACCTGTCCTATGGAGCGCCCTGCCGAGGGAACGCCCTACGATTATCTCTACGACGAGCGCCCGGAGCTCACCTTGAACCAGTGGTCGGTGGCCGACGTGGACGGCGATGCTTCGCAGTGCGGTCTGAGTGGTTCGCCCACAAAGGTGAAGGCCGTGAAGAACATTGTCTTCCAGGCCAAGGAGTCTAAAACGCTGACGGCTTCGGATGCCGATATTGAGGGAATGATCAAAGAGTTGTTGGACGAAAAAATCATAGGATAGAGATATGGAGAACGTATTTGTATATGTTGAGATAGAAGGTACTACGGTACAGGAGGTATCTCAGGAGCTTCTTACCAAGGGTCGCAAGCTTGCCAATGAGCTCGGTGTGGAGCTCCACGCTGTTGTCATCGGCACCGGCATCAAGGGCAAGGTTGAAGACCAGATACTGCCCTACGGTGTCGACAAGCTGTTTGTCTTCGACGGCGAGGGGCTGTTCCCCTACACCTCTGCACCCCATACCGACATCATCGTCAGCCTGTTCAAGCAGGAGCAGCCGCAGATATGCCTCATGGGAGCCACCGTCATTGGCCGCGACCTCGGTCCGCGCGTCAGCTCGTCGCTCACCAGCGGTCTTACTGCCGACTGCACAGAGCTTGAGATTGGCTCGTATGAGGACAAGAAAAACAAGACAACCTACGACAACCTTCTCTACCAGATACGTCCGGCTTTCGGTGGAAACATCGTGGCAACGATTGTTAACCCCGAGCATCGTCCGCAGATGGCAACGGTGCGCAGCGGCGTTATGCAGAAGGCTCTCTACGAGGGCGACTGCCGCAAGGAGGTGGTCTATCCCGAAGTGGCTAAGTACGTGTCGCCCGAGGCGTTTGTAGTGAAGGTGCTCGACCATCATGTCGAGGCTGCAAAGCACAACCTCAAAGGTGCGCCCATCGTGGTTGCCGGAGGCTACGGCGTAGGTTCCAAGGAGGGCTTCGACCAGCTGTTCAAGCTTGCCAAGGTGCTCCACGGCGAGGTAGGTGGCTCGCGTGCCGCCGTTGATGCAGGCTGGATCGACCACGACCGCCAGATTGGCCAGACGGGAGTCACCGTACACCCGAAGGTTTACATCGCCTGCGGCATCAGCGGACAAATCCAGCACATCGCCGGTATGCAGGATTCGGGCATCATCATATCTGTGAACAACGACCCCGATGCTCCTATCAACAAGATTGCCGACTATGTTATCGTTGGCACAGTTGAGGAAGTAGTTCCGAAACTGATTAAGTACTACAAGCAGAACAGTAAATAATGAATCTGAATTGGACTGTCATTTCATTGCTGTTTGATGCTGTTATGATAGCAGGTATTATATATTTCGCACTTAATGACATTCGTTGGTGGAGCTTGATATTCCATGCTGTTATGGTTATCGTCTTCATTTCCGATATGTACGAAACTATAAGAAACAGAAAAAAAGTTTAGAAAACAATGGCAAACTATTATAGTGACCACCCCGAGATAGGGTTCTATCTCAACCATCCCTTGATGGCTCGCATTGTAGAGCTGAAAGAAAAGGGTTTCGCTGATGCGAAAGAGTATGACTATGCACCTGTTGACCTTGGTGATGCCATCGAGAACTACAAGCAGATACTCGACATCACGGGCGACGTGGCTGCAAACATCATTGCGCCGAACTCTGAGAGCGTTGACCTCGAGGGCCCGCACCTCGAGAACGGACGCATGATCTATGCCTCCAAGACCTACGAGAACCTCGATGCCACCCGCAAGGCTGGTCTCTGGGGCGTGTCGATGCCGCGCCGCTACGGCGGCCTTAACCTGCCCAACGCTGTGTTCTCCATGCTCAGCGAGGTTATCTCGGCTGCCGATGCAGGCTTCCAGAACATCTGGTCGTTGCAGTCGTGTATTGACACCCTCTACGAGTTTGGCAGCGAAGAGCAGCGCCAGAAGTACATTCCCCGTGTCTGCGAAGGCGAAGGAATGTCGATGGACCTGACCGAGCCTGATGCCGGCAGCGACCTTCAGCGCGTGATGCTCAAGGCCACCTACGACGAGAAGGAGCAGTGCTGGCGGCTCAACGGCGTTAAGCGCTTCATCACCAACGGCGACAGCGACATCCACCTCGTGCTGGCACGCTCTGAGGAGGGCACCAAAGACGGTCGCGGACTGTCGATGTTCATCTACGACAAGCGTCAGGGCGGTGTCGACGTGCGCCACATAGAGCACAAGCTCGGCATACACGGCTCGCCCACTTGCGAGCTTACCTACAAGAACGCCAAGGCCGAACTCTGCGGCAGCACCCGCATGGGACTTATCAAGTACGTCATGGCCTTGATGAACGGAGCACGTCTGGGCATTGCCGCACAGTCGGTGGGCCTCTCGCAGGAAGCCTACAACGAAGGTCTGGCCTACGCAAAGGAGCGCGCCCAGTTCGGCGAGAAGATTATTAACTTCCCCGCTGTCTACGATATGCTGAGCCGCATGAAGGCTAAGCTCGACGCAGGACGTTCGCTCCTGTATCAGACAGCCTGCTATGTTGACGTTTACAAGTGCCTCGAGGATATCCAGCGCGACCGCAAGCTCACTGCCGAGGAGCGTGCCGAGCTGAAGAAGTATCAGCGTCTGGCCGATGCCTTCACGCCGATGGCTAAGGGTATGAACTCGGAGTATGCCAACCAGAACGCCTACGATGCCATCTCTATCCACGGCGGCTCGGGCTTCATCATGGAGTACAAGAGCCAGCGCCTCTACCGCGACGCGCGCATCTTCTCTATCTACGAGGGAACTACGCAGCTGCAAGTGGTGGCTGCCATCCGCTATATCACCAACGGCACACTGCTCGGCATCATCAAGGAGATGGCCCAGGGCGAGGTGAGCGAGGCCATGCAGCCGCTCAAGGCACGTGTGGAGAAGCTCATTGCCGTCTACGAGGAGGCGCTCGCCCACGTCAAGGAGCTTGGCGATCAGGCAGTCCACGACTTCCTGGCACGCCGTCTCTACGACATGACCTGTGAGCTCGTGATGTCGCTGCTCATCATCGGCGACGCATCGCGCGCACCAGAACTCTTCCAGAAGTCGGCCAACGTCTATGTTCGCATGACCGAGGAAGACGTGCTCGGAAAGGCTGCCTACATCAAGAATTTCACCGCTGACGACCTCGACAGCTTCAAGGCTGCCGAGCCTGAAGCCGAAGAGGCATAGCATCAGCGCAGAGAGAATAGCATGATAGCGAGCTGACGGAAGGATGAAGCATCATTGCCGTCGGCTCGCTTTCTTTTTTAGCGCAACGCAGCACGGTGCATGGAGCCGGGCCACCCGGTGCAAAGTGAATTTTACCGAGGCCGCCGTAAACTTTCTCCAGCAGCCCCGGAACAACGCTCCAAGGGCTTTGGAGCATTGTTACAGAGCCTCTGTAGCAATACTCCGGGGCTGCCGGAGAAACCTTCCCAAGCCGTGCCGGAAAATGCGCAACCCTAAAGAGTAAGGTAAAGAGATGATAACCAGACTTTTAGACCAATGAAAAGAGATACCCACGCACTGTTTTTCGACATCGACGGCACGCTCGTGAGCATGGCCACACACGCCATTCCCCAGTCAACCGTTGATGCCTTGGAGAAGGCCAAGGCCGCCGGACATAAGATATTCATAGCTACGGGGCGCCCGCTCAGCATAATCGACAACGTGGGAGCCGTGGAGCATCTCGTCGACGGATACATAACCACAAACGGTGCCCACTGCATAGTGGACGGAAAGACCGTCAACATGATTCCCATTCCGCCCGACGAGGTCGACATTGTGCTCGACGATGCGCGGCAGTATGGCTACTCATGCGTGGTGGTGAGCGAGCACCACTTCTTCGTTTTCCAGCCCCATGAGGACGTTGACCGCATCTTCCGTCAGCAGCTCAACATCACTCGCTTCGACCTTGTCGAGCCGTTGGAGGTGGTGATGAAGGAGCCTGTGTTGCAGTTCAACCCTTTCATCCCCGTTGAGCACGAGCCTGTGCTCATGGGCAAGCTCAAGGAGTGTCTGTGTCAGGGTCGATGGCATCCCGAGTTCACCGACATCACCACGCGTCATGCCGACAAGGGGCGCGCCCTCGCCACCATAGCCGACCACGTGGGCATACCGCTGGAGCGTACCGTGGCGTTTGGCGACGGCGGCAACGACATCTCGATGGTTGAGCGAGCAGGTGTCGGAGTGGCTATGGGCAATGGCATAGCCGAGCTGAAGGCCGTGGCCGACATGGTTACGTCGTCTGTCGACGACGACGGCGTGGCACGCGCCTTGCAGGAGCTTGGTCTTATCTGAACAGCGAGAAGTTCACGCTGCCATAGCTGCGGTGTTCCACGAAGCGCGGACACTGGTCGAAGGAGTTGTCTTTGCCGTGTTCCAGCACCAGCAGCCCGCCGGGCAGCAGCAGGTCGGCATCTAATATGATGTCGGCCAGCTGCGGCAGTTCCTTGAGTGCGTAGGGCGGATCGGCAAAGATGAAGTCGAACTGCTGTCGGCACGACTTCAGGAACCTGAACACGTCGCCTCGCACAAGCACGTTGCGCTCGGTTCCGATTTTCTTCATGCACTGGTGGATGAAGGCGGCGTGGTCGCGGTCTTTCTCCACGCTCACCACCTGGCGGCAGCCGCGCGAGAGCAGCTCGAGCGATATGCTGCCTGTGCCGGCGAAGAGGTCGAGGGCCAGCGCGTCGTCGAAGTCAGCATAGCCCGTGAGCACGTTGAAGATGTTTTCCTTGGCAAAATCGGTGGTGGGCCGCGCCTTGAACGACCGTGGTATGTCGAAGTGGCGGCCCTTGTACTGGCCGGTGATTATTCTCATTGATTGGTGAGTGGTGAATGGTTATTTCTTGTCATACGCGTGCAGGGGATAGTCGGTCGTGAAGTGCAGCCCGCGGCACTCCTTGCGCTCTATTGCCCAGCGCGTGATAAGGTATCCGGTGTTGATCATGTTGCGCAGCTCGCAGATGTCCTTGCTTGCCTTGACGCGCTTGAACAGGGCTTCGGTCTCCTCGTAGAGCAGGTCCAGACGGTCCCAGGCGCGCTTCAGGCGCAGGTCGGAGCGCACGATGCCCACGTAGTTCGACATTATCTCGCCCACTTCCTTCACGCTCTGCGTTATCAGCACTTTCTCTTCGTTTGTCATTGTGCCTTCATCGTTCCACTCGGGCACCTTGTCGTTGAACTCGTAGTTGTCGATGTGGGCCAGACTGTGGCGCGAGGCTGTCTCGGCATACACCACGGCCTCGATGAGCGAGTTGCTTGCCAGTCGGTTGCCGCCGTGCAGGCCCGTACACGAACATTCGCCGATGGCATAGAGACGGTTGATGCTCGAGCATCCGTTGAGGTCAACCTTTATTCCGCCGCACATATAGTGGGCTGCCGGTCTTACGGGAATGTAGTCGGTTGTGATGTCGATGCCAATCTGCTGGCACTTGTGGTAGATGTTTGGGAAGTGGTGGCGCGTCTCGGCGGCATCCTTGTGGGTCACGTCGAGGCATACGTGGTCTATTCCGTGCTTCTTCATCTCCTTGTCAATGGCGCGTGCCACGATGTCGCGCGGTGCCAGCGACAGGCGCTCGTCGTATTTCTCCATGAAGCTCTCGCCGTTGGGCAGGCGCAGTATGCCACCGTAGCCGCGCATGGCCTCGGTTATGAGGAAGGCGGGATGGGTCTCGCCAACGTGGTGGAGCACCGTGGGATGGAACTGCACGAACTCCATGTCGGCCACGGTGCCCTTTGCGCGGTAGACCATGGCTATGCCGTCGCCGGTGGCTATGATGGGGTTCGACGTGGTTTGATACACTGCGCCCACGCCGCCGGTACACATCACGGTCACTCGCGAGAGGTAGGTGTCCACCTTCTCGGTATCTGGGTTGAGCACGTAGGCTCCGTAGCACTCTATGTCGGGTGTGCGGCGCGTCACTTCAACACCCAGATGGTGCTGCGTGATGATTTCTACGGCAAAGTGGTTCTCCCTGATGTCGATGTCGGGGCAGGCTCTCACTGCCTCCATGAGTCCGCGCTGAATCTCGGCACCTGTGTCGTCGGCATGGTGCAGTATGCGGAACTCGGAGTGTCCGCCCTCGCGGTGCAGGTCGAACTCGCCGTTGCTGTCGCGGTCGAAGTTCACTCCCCAGCTCACGAGCTCGCGTATCTGCTCGGGAGCCATCTTCACCACCTGCTCCACTGCTGCCGGGTCTGACACGTAGTCGCCTGCAATCATCGTGTCGCGGATGTGTTTCTCAAAGTTGTCTACCGCAAGGTTAGTCACCGATGCCACGCCACCCTGGGCAAACGACGTGTTGGCCTCGTCGAGCGAGGTCTTGCATATCATGCATACACGTCCCTTCTTGGCGCGTGCCACCTTCAAAGCATAGCTCATACCGGCCACTCCGGCACCGATAATGAGGAAGTCGTATTTATATGTCATTGTTTTTGGAATTATGTTTCGGTTCTGTATCAGCTCCACGGGAGAGCTTTATCTGCACAGCACGGCGCAGACGCGGTCCTGGAAGTTGCGTCCCACCTTGGCCGAGGTGATGCCTTGGTTCATTATCGAGAAGCACAGGCGATGGCCGTTGGCTGCGGTGAGGTAGCCTGCCAGGGCACTCACTCCGGTGACGGTGCCCGTCTTGGCCTGCACCTTGCCTTGGGCTGGCGTGCCTTTCATGCGCGACTGCAAGGTGCCGTCTTCTCCGGCAATGGGCAGCGTGGGCAGCAGACCGTCGTAGATGGTGCCGTCTTTCCACGCGTAGCGCAGCAGCTGAAGCTCGGCAAGTGGGGTGGTGTAGTTGTAGAGCGACAGGCCGCTGCCGTCGGCTGCATGAACGGGCGTGGTATCTATGCCGGCACGCTGCATCAGCTGATAGATGTAGTTGCGTGCGTGGCGTGCCGAAGCCTTGCTGCCGCCCTGGCGGTGGGCAATGCTGTAGAACACGGCCTCGGCAAAGAGGTTGTCGCTGCGCTTCATCATCGGGCGCAGCACCTCGCTGAGCAGTCGGGTGCGCAGGCACAGCTCGCGTGACTGTTGCTGTGGGGCTATTGCGGCTCCCTCGACGGTGATGCCTTCGCGCTGCAGGCGCTGGCGCAGTGTCTCGGCGAAGTTGTCTTTGCGCTCTACGAGCAGCGGAGAGAGCGACGGGTTGTCGTCGTCCCAGCACCAGCCGTCGCCCCATCGTATGGTGTCTTTGAAGCTGACGTCGGCGACGATGCGTCCGCTGATGGTCTTGATGCCCAGCTGCTTTACGCTGTTGACAAACTCGTTCATGTCGGAGTTGCCGAAGAGCGGATCCATGGTGCCTTTGCAGACGATGTTTCCCTCCAGCGTGGCTGTGCTGTCAACCACTTCGCCAATGGCCGAGAGCGAGGTCGTGAAGATGTAGTCGGCTCCCAGCAGGTCGAGGGCTGCTATGGCAGTGACAGCTTTCTGTGTTGAGGCCGGTCGTAGACGCTGGTGTTCGTTGAAGCTGAACAGGCAGCTGTCGGTCGTAAGGTCCCATACTATCATGCCCAGCTGGCTGGTCTGGAACATACTTTCGCCCACCATGCCGGTCAAGGTCTGCCTTATGCGCTCCTCCCAGGTGAGCTGCGGCTGCGAGGTCGCGGCGGTGTCGGCGGTCAGCGAGTCGCTGTCGGCTGTGGTGTAGGCAGGCTCTTGTGCCACTGCTTGCATCATAACGAGAAGCAGCAACCAGAGAGAGGCTATTCGGTAACGTTGTTCTTTCATTATATAATAAGGTGTATAGTCGTGGGCATCAGGTGTGCTCATCGTGTGAGCGACAACTTTATGTTCAGCCCGAAGTCGTGTGTCGTGGTGGGATATGTGCTGCTTGTGAGCAGTGGAGTATTGGTTTGCATATCGTAGTAGAAGCTCATTGTGATGAGTTTGCTGAGCGTGTAGTCGGCAGTGAACGACAGCTTGAAGGCCGTGTTGCCGCTGCTGGCGGTGCTTTCCATCGATGCTATGTCGCGGATGATGGCTGCCTGCTTGCGATACGACACGTCGAGGCGCAGGTTGAGGTCGTGGTTGATGCCTGTGCGCTTGTTCGTTGTGGTGCTGTTTGTAGTGTTTTGCTGTTCTTTGTCGTCGTTATTGCCGTTCTTTCTGCCTTTCGCCTTACGGTGCTTTATCCCGCCGCCGAAGAGGTTGAAGTTGTTTATCTTGTATCCGGCACCGATTACGAGGTCCTTAGACAGTGCTTCGTTGATCTGAACACTCGTCATCGACAGCGTTACCACCCTCGTCTGCCTGTACTCCAGCTTTGTTGTGAGGTTGTTGTGGAGTGTCACTTCCAGTCCGAGCAGCGGCGAGAAAGCCTCGTTGATGCTCACCTGCGAGATGTTATACATCGAACTGGGCACAAGCAGGCCCGACGAGACATCCTTGATGAAGCCCAGGCCGTTCATGTATTCCTGCCAGGTGCTGTAGGTCTGGTAGGAGCCAACGGCATAGATGCTCTTGTAGCCATGGCTGAGGGTGACACTCTTGAAGTTGTCCCTGAACCAGGGCAGCTGTGAAAGGCCGCTGTAGCGCACCGACCAGTTGGGCAGAAGGCTGCGCAGCTTGGGGAACAGGTTCATGCCGTTGCCTCCCATGCTCGTGTAGGCATTGAGGAAAGCCGGTATCATCACGTCGGCACTGTACTGGTTCACCTCTCCGTATGTGCCCTCCGAGCCGCCATGACCTTTGTATGGAGCACCAAACTTCTCGGCGTATGCTGGCAGCGACTTGACAAATTTGTCGAAGGTAGACGAGTGGAAGCCGTTCTTGGCATTGCCCATGCCCTCGAAGGCCGAACCGATGGAGATGGTTGTCATGTCGAAAGTACCCGTTTGGGTGACTGGTGTGCCCTCATACATATACTGCACGCTGCGTGCCCTGGCTTCCTTTCGGCTCGCATTGAGGTCTATCTTGAGGTTCTTCACAGGCTCGAGAGTCATTCTCAGCTGCAGGTCTTCGGTCTTGTTGGTGGTTGCCGGCGACGGAGTGAGCTCATCGCTCACGAGCAGCCATCCTCTCTCTCTTGCCTTGTCGATGTAGTCATCGCCCACGAAGCCGAAGGCAAAGTCGAGTCCCGGCGTGAGCACACCGTTCTCCTTATGCTGTCCGAAGGCATCGCCGACGGTCGGGAGGAAGCCCGGCAGTGCCATCGAGTAGACGTTGCGGTAGCTGATGCTGACGTTGCGGGCCATCATCAGCACGTTTCACCTTTATTGCCGAGTCTGTCTTGTTGAATATCTTTATCTTGTTGTCGTCCACCTTGCGCCATTTCAGCTTCACCGGCTTGCCGTCGGCGGTCTTTGCCGATACTATTATGCGGCGTGTTTTCTTGCCGTGGCTGACCACGATGGCCGTGTCGGCATCTATCTTCAGCTCTTTCTCAAAGCTGCGCTGGTTCTTTGGCAAGGCTTTCTTGGCTTCGTCGTCCTTTTTCTTGTCCTTCTTCTGCCTGTCAGTTCTGTTCCGCCGCTGCTGTGAAGACGACTTGTTGAAGCGCTCGTTGGTCTTCTTTAGGAACGGAATGTGGTTGTAGAGCTTCTCCAAGTTGAGCGTTCCGTTTGCGTTGATGGTGCGGTTCTGGGTTATTGTGTTGCCCAGTGTGGTGCCGTCGTCGAGAATTGTGCCGCGAGTCCACGTGTAAGTAGACTCATAGCTGCCGTCGGCATTGAGCCAGTCGAATATCGGAATGAGGTTCAGCGGCAGCTGGTAGCTTGCCTTGAACGACTGTTGGTAGTCGAGTGGCGTGCCCAGATGCTTTATGCTCTGCCATACGGAGTCTTTCCAGGCCGTGTAGCGGTCGGGATAGAGGTCTTTGTTGATAGGCGTGTAGGGCTCTTCAATCTCGGCACGGGTGGCACTTCGGAAGTTCAGGTGCAGGTTCTTGGTGAGGTCCCAGCGTATCGAGAAGTCGCGATTCCAGTTGAACTGCTCGTTGAATGTCAGCGGCAGCAGCGATGCTGTCTGCGAATCCATGTCACGCAGCTGCACTTCGGTGTAATAGCGAGTCATTTCGGTGTTGAAGCTGACGTTTTGCGGCAGCCAGTTCAGGCCGAAACGCTTCAGTATGTCGAAGTATTTGGACTTGCTCTTTATCAGTTTCTTGAACGGTTCCCACGGCTTGTAGACCGGTGTCCACGAGTAGTTGAGCCTGCCTTGCCAGCGGTCTTCGCGGTCGTAGACCGTCATCTCGCCGCTTGAATGGCGGTGCTGGTGGCTGTAAGAGAATGTGAAGTTGGCCGGATCGTATGGCATGGGATGGCGTTTGGTGGCTATTCCCACCTTGACGTTGGTCAGCGAGAAGTTTCTCGTGGTGGTCTTAGTCACTGCGATGGCCTCTATCGAATCGCGTTCGTGCTTCTCCATGGCATCGAGAGCATCCTTCAGCTCCATGTCAGTGTCCAAAGGATTATATTTCGGGCGGTGTTCCTCCTTTGAAATCCTGAAGTAGAGTGGGGCGGAAACCTTCGCCTTGTCGGGGAAGAACTTGCCAAGGTCGAGGTTGGTGGTAACGGTGTAGGTGCCGAAGTTCTCTTTAGAGCGTTGGCTGACACCCTCTTCCAGTCCGCCGAAGCCTTCGGTCATGTACTTTCCCTGCAGATTCAGCGTACCGAAATCGCTCAGCTGAATGTTGAGGTTGCCTTGTGCGGCCCATCCACCCTTGTTGTTGTACTCTAACAGGCGCAGTTCGTTGACCCAGACCTCTCCCGACTTCTCCTCTCCGGCAAGGTTTCTCACACCGATAATCATTGTCTTCACCTCGCCCAGCGTAGGATTACCCATGATGCTGACGCGGTTCTTGGGCTTGTCTTGGTCGTAGGCACTGTATTCGCGGTTGTAGCTGGCGGCTCCCGACGACTTCGCCGTGTTGCGTTCTTTCTTCAGTTTGGTGAACAGTTCGAGCGGAATGTCGAGCATATTCTCCTCGGGCCACACCGTCTGGCTGCCCTGCTGCGAGTAGCGGTCGTAGTGTCCGGCAGGAGTAAGGGCCAGAGGAATCTCGTATTCGTAGTAGTTGTTCTTGTAGTCGCTTCCCAGACGCACGAAGAGAGCCAGCTGGTTGTCGGACAGGTTGGTAACGTTGTTCTCCATTGCGTTGGCATGTACGAACATCTGTATGCGCTTGTACTGACGCATATCCACGGTGGTGTTCTTGTAGACAGCCTTCGACTCGCCTGTGCCAAGGTTGTTGACGGTCATTGCCAGAGCCTGTTCGTTCGACTCTACGAGCTGCGGCTGCCTGGGGTCTTGGTCGCGGCGGATACCCGGCGGCAGCACGTAGTTGACCGGAGTCTTGTCGTTGTTCTCCTCGATATTTACCGCGCTGACCGACATCTTGCCCGCTGAGGAAACCGACGGGGTGAGTATCTGCTGATAGGTGCGCCATTCGCCGCGCACAAGGTCGAGCGTTCCGAAGCGCAGCACCACTGGTTTGGCAAAGCGTGTGAGGAACATTCGCATGAAGCGGATGCTCGTGAAGTCGCTGATGTTGCCCTGCCGCTCCTCGTATTCGGTGAGCGGTATGCGGAACAGATACCACGTCTCGTGGCCCTTTTCGCCGTTGCGCAGGGTGGGCGACACCTCGCGCTTGTCGACTATGAAGTTGCGGCCAACCTCCAAGTCCTCGGGACGCATCGACACGCGGTATTGGTAATACTTCTCGTACTCGTTCAGAGTGTAGTCCTGATTGATGTCTTCCACGTCGGGAGTGGTTTTGTACGACGTGTCGTAGCTTTCCTGACGCGAGTCGGTGTCGGGTGAGTTGCCCTGGGGATTGTTTATCCGCTTGTAACGGTCGAGTATGCTCTTCTGCTGCTGGTCGTAGTCGCTGCCGCGGAAGTAATGGTAGTCGTCGTTGGCCGGATCGGCGAAGATGCTGTCGAATACGGCCTGCGTCACCTTGCCCTGCACCTGCGACAGGAAGTCCTGATAGTCGGCGAAGGTCTGCTCTTCGGCATTGGTGAGGCCGTTGAAACCCACGTCCTGCAAGGCGCGGCTGCCCGTGCCGGTGGCGAAAGCGTAGTTCACTGTAGACTGAGTGGGTATCTTTCCCCACTGTGTGAGGGTGTAGTTCTGCGAACCGTCGACGGGCATACCGCTCTCATAGAACTTCTTTCCGTCGCGTAGCACGTCCTCGCTCACCTCTCCCAGGTTGATATAGAAGTCGCCGCCGAGGTCTGACGTGAGCTGTCCGGCCTGCCGTTCGTAGATAAACGGGTCGAGAAGCCAGAACTCTATGTATTCGATGTTGGCCATCTCGAAGTCGTTGGTATCGAGTTTGCGCATCATGCCGCCCCATGTCTGGGTAGGCGCGGTGAGCCTTCCCTGCGTGTTCAGGTTGGTATTGAAGTTGTACGGGCCTCGTTCCGATGGATAGAAGGCAAGGTTGAGCACTGGCAGTGTCGATGTGCGACCGTAGTAGCTGCTCTGGTCGCGTGTGGGGAACAGCTCGTTGACGTAGACTTCCCTCACGTAGTAGTTCGACAGCTGGTTGAGGTCGCTCTTGATGTGGCTCGGCGTGAGCGACGACGAGCGGCTCGTGAAGAGCTTGTCGATGGAGTACCATGCCAGCAGCGAGCGGTTGAAGCCGCTCTTCAGGGTGGTCTTGTCCTGCGCTTCGGGGAACAGTGAGGGCACGCTCGATATTATCCACGACGTGGGAGTAGACACGTCGATGGTGTTCTTGGTGTTCTCGAAGTCGTCAAGGTATGAAGCATTGTCCTGAGTGCCCTTGCTCTGTCCGGCGATAAGGTGCGCGAACTCAGCCGACAGCGATATGTTGGACGGCTGTGTGACGTGCAGCAAGGGTATTTTGTTGAGCAGATTGGTGAGCCATTGGCTCTCTTGCTTCCAGTTCAGGCTCAGTCCCCAGATGGTGTTGTTAAGCGGTTCTTTGCCCATTGCCACCTTGGTAGTCAGTGCCTGCTCGCTGAGGTGTTGCAGCGTACCGCCCAGCTGGAAGTTCTTAGAGAAGTCGTACTGCCAGTTTATGCCGAACATCGTCTCGCGCTGCATACTGAAGTCGGTGTTCGACTCGAGCGAAACGTTGATTGGCGTGCCTGCATCGATGAGGCTCTGGTTGAGTATGCGCACCTCACCGGCTGAGTAGTCAACGGTGTAGTCGCTTCCCTCGACCAGCGGCACTCCGCCAGCCGTCACCACCACCGAGCCTTGCGGCACGTTGTAGGCACCGAGCGATATGACGTTTGCCGACGAACCGCGGAACTGTCCGGTGAGCATGAACTTGTTTTTCTCTGCTATCTGCTTGGCCGAGGTCTTCGTGCTCGTGTAGAGTTCGGTGAAAGCGTACTGTGCCGCCTTGTCGCTGCTCAGTCCTTTCTCCATCAGCTTGTCGTAGAGGAACTGTCCGAAAGGCTCGGCAGCAGGGAAGAACACACGTCCCTGACTCACGGTGATGCCCTCAACGAAGTCAAAGTAACCGTTGGGGTTGGGTCGGTTGTTGTTGTCGAGGCGGTCGGCACCCATCAGCCTGATAAGCGGCAGGTCCTTCACTTGCTGCTCGGGGATGTAGCTCAGATAGACACCAGTGGTGTCGCTCTGGTATTTCACGTCGAGGCGGAACTTCTCTTTCTCCACGTTGGTAGCCAGATAGTAGACGTTTTTCATCATCAGGCCCCAGTTTCCCTGCTGCGGATTGTTGCTTGTGTTCTTCAGCGACTTCACGAGCAGCGCCTGGCTGACGTCGGTTATGTCGGAGGCGAACTCTCCCACCTGGTAGGTCACGCCGCCGTAGGTGTACTCGTAGGCCACTGCCAGCACCTGGTCGGTCTGCAGGGTGGTCTTGAGCGACACGTATCCCAGTGCGTTGTTGATGGTGTATTCCGACGAATTGAGCAGTCGTGCGCTCTCAAGCTTCTCGAAGTCGCTGCTGCCCACCAGTCCCTGGCCTTCGAGCACGTCGGCTGTCTGGTCGATGTTGCGCACTCCGGGCAGCATTTTCACGGTGTTGTATTCGCTGTTAGCCTCGTTTGAAGGCACTGCGCCCGTGCCGGCACCCCACAGGTCGGGGCGGCTGACGTTCTGGTTCTCGCCCAGGTCGGTGAGCGCAATGATGTTACGGGTGTTCTGCGTGGTTCCCGTCTTGTTCGTTACCCATATCTCCACGCGGTTGATGGTCACTCCGGTAGACAGGTTTGGCAGTGTGGTGAGGGCCTTGTCGTAGTGGGTGCGGAAGTGTTGCGCCATGAAGAAGTGGCGGTTTTCCTCGTAGTCGGCCACGTTTATCTCGTAGGGAGTCATCTGTGCGCCGCCGCTTGTCGACACGCTCTTGCTCGCCGACTTCTTCTGCGAGAGCACGGTCTGCAGCTTCAGACGACCGAACTGCAAGTCGGTGCGTAATCCGAACAGCGTGCTTGCGCCGCGCACCAGGGTGTTGTTGCTCGGGAACGACACGTTGCCGCCCTCCACGAGCTTTATAATCTCGTCCTCCTTGCCCTCATACTTCAGCTTCAGGTTCTGCGTATCGAAGTCGAAAGTGGCATCGGTGTTGTAGTTGAGGTTCATGTTCACCTTGTCGCCAACCTTTCCGTTGACGTTCAGGTTTATCTTCTCGTCGAAGTCTATGGTCGTTGTTTTCCTGTTGCGAATGGGCAGCGAGGGGTTGTCGATGTTCTTGTGGGTGGCTCCGAGCTTCAGCTCAGCCGTTCCCTGAGTCTTTATGCGCACGCCGCCCGGACCGAAAATCTTTTCTGCGGGTCCCAGGCTGAAGTGCATGTCGGTGAAGTCGAAGCGGCTTTTGCCCTCCGTCTTCAGTATCTCCTGGTTCTTGGAGCGGTAGAAGTCGGCAAAGGAGCGCTTCTCGCTCCACTGCCGATATTCCTCGGGAGTCATCATTATCGGGGCTGCCACCCACGTGCCGCCCACCTTGTTGCCTATGACGTAGCGGTCGAGCGTGTCGTTATACTCCACAGTCTGCTTCATGTTCTCAGGTCGTTGCAGGTCGTAGGAGCCCTGTCCGAGGTCGCTGTGCTCCACGGGTGTGGTCTTCTGCACGGGCCAGCGCGGGTGGAGCAGCGAGTCGGGTATCTCCTCTTCCTCTATCTCCACGTCCTTCATCACCGCCCTGCGGTTCTTGGTGGTGTCGTCGGGAGCCGAAGCAAGGCGCGCCGCGGTCTTGGTCACGACGTCCAGCAGCTGCTCAGGTGCGCCTAAAAGCGTCATGCGCCTCAGCAGAGAGCGGTCGGCCACTGCCAATACACTATAGCATAGCAGCAACAGGGCAAATATCGATATGTATTTCTTAGTGTTCAAAACCCTACTTTATCATTTTCAAAGCCATCTTGACCACCTGTTCCACAGGCAGCAAGGGCTGCTCCTTGAGTATGGCACCCACCACCTTTGCGCTGGGAGCCGGCGAGAAGCCGAGCATGGTGAGTGCTGCCACCGCCTCGTGGTGGGTCTCGCTGACGGGTGCGCCTGCCTGCTGAGCATCCGCATGGCCACCGTCGGGTTGCAGTCCCAGTGCGGCCACCTTGTCCTTGAGGTCTACGATGATGCGCTGGGCAGTCTTCAGACCGATGCCCTTGACACTCTTCAGCACGCGCTCGTCGCCTTGGGCAATCACGCCAGCCAGCTCCGATGGCGACAGCGAGGAGAGAATCATGCGTGCGGTATTGGCTCCCACGCCGCTGACGGTAATCAGCAGTCGGTAGAGTTCGCGCTCCTCGCGGCCCGCAAAGCCGTAGAGCGTGATGCTGTCGTCGCGTCCGCCGGTCACTATGGCCTCATGCACAAACAGCTTTGCCACAGCCGGACCGCTGCCGCCTTGCTGACGGCTGCGCAGTGCCTCGTAGGTGTTGAGCGAAATGTTAAGGGCGTAGCCCACTCCCGATGCTTCCACAACGCACAGTGCAGGCTGCAGCTCGGCAAGCTCACCCTTGATGTAGTCTATCATTTTTACTAAAAAGCTTGTATATATACTTTTCTTTAAACGCAAGCAGCCCCTCTTTTATTGCATACCGAGCCATTTTTTAAGCACAGCCAACACGCTTCGCCAAAGTAATATGACTCATATTGGTAGCCCCCCACAATCCCCCCAACGGGGGGAAGTAGCTTTAGGGCTTATAGGTCATATATGACTTATAGGACTTATATGCCTTATGTGAGAGCCTTACGGCTCCCCTCCCTTGGGGAGGGGTTGGGGGTGGGCTTGTAATATGGCCCATATTGGTCGGTAATATGGCCCATATTGGTCAGTAATATGGCCCATATTACTTTCTCATAAGGCTTATATGGCCTATAAGTCTTTTAGTAATAAGCAAAAACATTTTGCTTTTTACTTGCTTAATCGTAACTTTGCACCAAATCAACTAACATTAACGCTATGGAGAAAAAGCTATTATTAGGCGATGAGGCTATCGCTTTGGGGGCTATCCATGCCGGATTGTCGGGCGTTTATGCCTATCCCGGCACCCCTTCGACAGAAATCACCGAGTTCATACAGACCAATCAGATTGCCAAGGAGCGCGGTATTCACAGCCGTTGGTCGACCAACGAGAAGACGGCTATGGAGGCTGCGCTCGGTATGTCGTACATGGGCAAGCGCGCTTTGGTGTGTATGAAGCACGTGGGTATGAATGTTTGTGCCGACCCGTTCGTCAACTCAGCCATGACGGGGGTCAACGGAGGCGTAGTGGTGCTTGCTGCCGACGACCCGTCGATGCACTCTTCGCAGGACGAACAGGACTCGCGCTTCTATGGCCGCTTTGCCATGATACCCGTGCTCGAGCCCAGCTCGCAGCAGGAAGCCTACGACATGATGGCTTTCGCGTTCGATTATTCCGAGCAGCAGAAGCTTCCCGTGCTGATGCGCGTCACCACCCGAATGGCTCACTCGCGTGCAGTGGTCAAGGTTAGCGACGTGGCGCGCGAGCAGAACGCCATGAACTACGATGCCGTGGCTGCCAACTGGGTGCTGCTGCCTGCCAATGCGCGCCGCCGCAACGATGCTGTCACGGCGCAGCAGGTCACGCTCGAGGCCGATGCCGCAGGCTCACCTTATAATATATATACCGCTCCTGAGGAGGGCAAGCACTACGAGCGAGGCATCATTGCCACCGGAATAGCCTACAACTACGTGATGGAGAACTATCCCGAAGGCGCGCCGTGCCCGCTGCTGAAGATTTCTCACTATCCGCTGCCTAAGGAGCAGGTGCTCAAGCTCTGCCGTCAGTGCGACTCGGTGCTGGTGATAGAGGAGGGCCAGCCCGTGGTTGAAGAAATGCTGCGCGGCGTTATGCCGGGCTGCGCACGGGTAGAGGGCCGTCTCACGGGCGAGCTGCCGCGCACCGGCGAGCTCAATCCCGACATAGTGCGCAAGGCTCTCGGTCTGCCTGCCAGCGAGAGCCATGCCGTCTGCGACGACGTGGTAGGCCGTCCGCCGGCACTCTGTCAGGGCTGCGGACACCGCGATGTCTACAAGGCTCTGAACGAAGTGCTGGCCGAATACGACCATGCGCGTGTCTTCGGCGACATTGGCTGCTACACACTGGGCTTCCTTCCGCCGTTCCGCGCGATACATTCGTGCGTAGACATGGGTGCCAGCATCACTATGGCAAAGGGTGCCGCCGATGCCGGACAGTGGCCTGCCGTGGCTGTGATAGGCGACTCCACGTTCACCCACAGCGGCATGACGGGACTGCTCGATGCCATCAACGAAAACGCCGACATAACGGTGATACTGAGCGACAACCTCACCACAGCCATGACGGGCGGTCAGGACTCTGCCGGAACGAGCAAGTTCGAGGCTATCTGCCGCGGACTGGGACTGTCGGAGGAGCATCTGCACGTGGTGGTTCCGCTGCCAAAGAATATGCCGGAGATAACTCGCATCATTCGCGAGGAGCTCAACTACCACGGCACATCGGTCATCATCCCGCGCCGCGAGTGTATGCAAACGCTTCAACGACACATGAAACAGAAGAGAAAGGAAGCTCGGGAACAGGCAAAATAGCCTGTCACCCTATGCGTCGAAGTTATGTCAAACATATAATAACCAAGAAAGAATAAAGATATGAGCAACAATATGTCAGCAGGCGGGTTCAAGTGTGACGTCATTCTCTGCGGTGTGGGAGGCCAAGGCATCCTTTCCATCGCAACGATAATAGGCGAAGCCGCCATGAACGAAGACCTTTACATCAAGCAAGCCGAGGTTCACGGAATGTCG
>ONLG01000010.1 GCA_900318625.1 uncultured Prevotella sp. | reverse complement strand
CTGGCGACCGCCAGTGGACCGTTGGCGAGGATGGCGACTACACCGTCACCGTCGATATGAACCAGATGACCATCAGCATAGAGAAGCAAGGCAGCGTTCAGCCCACGCCTGCACCCATTGACAATGTGTCGCTCTATCTCGTTGGCGACAACACCCCCGGAGGATGGCGACTGTGGGAGGCCACCCCGTTGCAGCCCACCTCAGCCAGCGGCATCTACTCAGCCACTCTGCCCCTGACGGCCAGCGGCTCGTTCAAGATAGCCACCGACAAGGACGGCGACTACAGCCAGAAATTCTATTTCCGCGACCGCAGCAACTCGGGCCGCATCAGCGAGGACGGCACTGGCGACCGTCAGTGGACCGTTGCCTCTGACGGCAGCTACGTAGTGACCGTCGACATGAACCAGATGACCATCAGCATCGTGAAGCAGGCTGGCTCGGAGTCGCTCTTTGGCGATTACGACGTGCTCTATCTCGTTGGCGACAACACGCCCGGGCAGTGGCGCCTGTGGGAAGCTACACCGCTCGTTCAGGCCGGCAACACTTTCTACTACACCGCCATGCTGCCCCTGACAGCCAGCGGTTCGTTCAAGATAGCCACCGACAAGGACGGCGACTATAGCCAGAAGTTCTTCTTCCGCGATGCAAACAACAGCGGCCTTATCAGCGAAGATGCCACGGGCGACCGCCAGTGGTCGGTGGGCGAAGACGGCTACTACAAGGTGGCTGTAGACCTCAAGGATGGCTCAATATATATAAATAAGGTTACGGCCAACATGCTTAAAGGCTATAGCGAACTGAATGATGCCACCACGATAGGGCGCATAGATGCCGCCGTGAGCGAGGATAACAGCTACTACACACTCTCTGGAGTGAAAGTGCAGAAGCCTACCAGAGGCATATACATCGTGGGTGGCCGCAAGGTGATTGTTAAGTAGTAGCCTTGCACACAGGATAGTCTCATCTGATGTCCTCGTTTCCTGACCTCAGGAAACATATTCTCAGGAAGCAGTCTTCACACGCGCAGCGTAGTGGAGGCTGCTTTTTTGAGTGGATAGTGGATAGTTGATAGTGGAGATCTTGCTCCCCTCCCTTGGGGAGGGGTTGGGGGTGGGTCGGTGAGTGGATAGTGGAGATCTTGCTCCCCTCCCTTGGGGAGGGGTTGGGGGTGGGTCGGTGAATGGATAGTGGAGAACTGCCCTCTAACCGTCTAATCACTCACCTCCAACCTTCAAAACAAAGCTCCAAAGCCTCTAAATTCCCTTTATGAAGGGATAAACTGCGATGCTGTTTTCGGAGAGAAACCTACTTTAAGGCATTTTGTGGACATGGGATAAGTGGTTTGCAGACAGATGGTTAGCCAATGCGGACGGAAAGCGAAAATCTACTTAGCCACTTACTTAGGTATTGAACTTTTTTTATTGCGCCGTAACTTTGCATCAGCGAAAACAAAAACCACAAACACTTTAACGATATGAAGAAAATGAATACTACCAGAAATCTATTGGCAGCGATAGCAATAGCCGTTGCAATGTTTGCCGCTAACCTTGAAACCAAGGCCGCCGTAACCGACACGCCTATGATAGTAGGACCCGCCACATGGGGCGGATGGGCAGCCAGCAACTCGTGCGTGATGGTTCCTGTAGACGGACAGGAGGGCGTATATACCTTCACGGGCTACCTCAAGGCCAACGAAGAGTTCAAGTTTATCACCCACACCGACTGGAGCGGCGACCAATATATGAACCCGAGCAGCACCGATGCCTATATCTCCGGCGACGGACAGCTCGCACTCAATGGCGACGACAACAAGTTCAAGGTGAACGAGAGTGCCAACTATACTGTGACCGTAGACCTGGCCAACCTCACACTCAACGTAGCCAAGTCTGCTTTCCAGGACTCACCCATATATTATAATGTGCTCTACCTCGTAGGCGGCAACACCCCCGGCGGATGGAGCCTCGGCGATGCCACACAGCTCACTCAGGACGCAGCCAACCCCTACAAGTTCACAGCCGAGGTGGCTCTGACAGCCGACGGCTCGTTCAAGATTGCTGTGAACAAGTTTGGCGACTTCACCCAGAAATTCTTCTATCGCGATGCTGCTGACGACGGCAAGGTGAGCGAAGCCTCGGCAGGCGACCTTCAGTGGTCGGTAGCAAGCGCCGGCAACTATGTAGTCACTGTTGACCTGAAAGCCATGACGATAAGCATCGTGGACAAAGAGGCCGCAGGCATCAAGGGCATAGCCGCCAGCAAGAGCACGTCAGCCGATGCATACTACTCTCTTTCGGGAGCGCGCGTCAGCAAGACAACAAAAGGAATAGTTTTTCATAATGGTAAAAAGATAGTTAATAGTTTTTAATCGTTTTGTTTGTTTAGTAAGGCCTGTCTGGTCTGTGCAGTTCGGACAGGTCATTTTTTTCTCTCTCTCTATTACTGTCAAGCAACAACGAAACAACAACAGAACACTATCAAGACAAATCACGACCATGAAAAGAATATCAATCATACAGTATTTGCTTCTGCCCCTGGCGCTCCTGCTAAGCATGAGCACCTATGCAGGCAGACTCGAACAGTCGGCAACAGCCATAGAACTGTCAACCGACAAGTGTATCTACTCCCCCGGCGATGTGGTCAGCCTCAAGGCCGCAGGCAGCCTGCCGCAGGGTGCGCGTGTGCGCTACTATCACGGCATGAGCGTGGTGGCCGACGAGCAGCTCGCCTCCTCAGCGTGGCAGTGGACGGCTCCGGCAGGCGATTTCACAGGCTATCTGGCCGTGGTCTACGTGCCGCAGGCCGACGGCAGCGAGGTGGTATGCGGAACGATAGCCATCGACGTGTCGAGCTCATGGAGCAAGTTTCCACGCTACGGCTTCGTGGCTACCTACGACCAGACAAAGACAGCCGACGTGATAGCTGCGGAAACTGCGTTGCAGAACCGCTGGCACATCAACGGCATACAGTATTATGACTGGCAGTTCCTGCACGAGATACCTTACGACAAGAACAACGCCTACCATCTGGGCAGCTTCGATACTACGGACCACAGGGTAAGCTGGATTGACATTGCCGGCAGGCCCGTGCTTGCCAGCGTGGTGCGCAACTACATCACCGAACACCACAAGTACGGCATGAACACAATGTTCTACAACCTGCTCTTCGGTGCCGACGAGGGCTATGGCGACCGCGGAGTGAGCGGCGACTGGAGCCTGTTCGACGGCGACAAGAACCAAGACTTCCACCCCATGCCCGAAGAATGGCCTATCAGTTATATCTTCCTGCGCGACCCATCGAACACCGCATGGCAGAACTTCATCGTGGAAAGAAACAATGAAGTGTATGAGGCGTTCGACTTCGACGGCTACCACATCGACCAGCTGGGCTATCGCGGCGACCGCTACAACAACAAAGGAGAGCGCGTGGACCTGCCTGCGGCTTATCAGAGCTTCATCAACTCCATGAAGGCTGCGCGTCCCGACAAGAAGCTGGTGATGAACGGCGTGTCGAACTATGGCGGCTCGGAGATTATCGAGACGGGCAAGATGGAGTTTAGCTACACCGAGCTGTGGTCCGACGACGACAGCTATCAGGAGATGGAGCGCCTGGTGCGCGAACACGCAGGTGTGAACAATGCCGGTACGGCTTCGGTCTTTGCCGCTTACATGAACTATGACGTTCGCGATGAGGCTGGCAGATACTTCAATGCGCCGGGGCTGCTGCTCACCGATGCCGCAATGTTTGCCGTGGGCGGCTCGCATCTGGAGCTGGGCGACGGCCATCTGCTCTGCTCGGAGTATTTCCCCCACAAGAACCTGCTTATGAGTGACGACCTGAAGTCGAAACTCACCACATATTACGACTTTATGACAGCCTACGAGAACTACCTGCGCGACGGCGGTACGGTGGTGGATGCCGGCGTGAGCTGCACCAACGGCGCAGCCAACATCAACTCGTGGCCGCCAGCAACAGGTCGTGTGACGGCCTACAGCCGACAGATGGACAACTGCAAGGTGGTGAGCCTGCTCAACTTCAGCAGCGTCACCGACGGCAAGCACCTCACCTGCCGCGACCTTGACGGCGATATGCCTGAGCCCGCTCTCAAGCAGAACATCGAAGTGAAGATACTGGCTCCGGCAGCCAAGAAGGTGTGGGTGGCTTCGCCCGACTTCCTTGCCGGTGCGCCGCAGGAGCTCGCCTTTGAGCAGAGTGGCGACTATGTTACCCTTACCGTGCCCTCGCTCAAGTACTGGACCATGCTCGTCGTTGAGCAAGACAACCCCGTGGTGCTCAAGTCGGCCCCGATGGTTGTGGGCGCGGCTGTCTACAGCGGATGGAACCCTCAGAACGCAGCCATGATGCTGCGTTCTGACAATGGTGACAACGTGTTCACCTACACCGGCTGGTTCATTGCCGACGAGGAGTTCAAGTTTCTCACCCAGTGCGACTGGGATGGCGACGAGTATCGCAACGCCAATGCCTCCAACCCCTACATTCTGGGCGACGGCTCGTTGCAGCTCAACGGCAACGACAATAAGTTCAAGGTGAGCGAGAGTGCCAACTACACCGTCACCGTTGACCTCGACGCAATGAGCATCAATGTGGTGAAGGCCAGCTATCAGGAGCAGCCTATATATTATAATGTGCTGTACCTCGTGGGCAGTGCCACTGCCGGCGGATGGTCGCTGCCTGATGGCACTCCGCTCGTGCAGGACAGCGAGAACCCTTTTGTCTTCACTGCCACCGTTCACCTGACTGCGGCTGCGGGCGACGAGTTCAAGATATTCACCAACCCCAACAGCGACTTTGAGAACCAGCAGTTCTTCTATCGCGATGCCAACGACAGCGGCAAGATCAGCGAGGATGCCACCGGCGACCGCAAGTGGACCCTCACCGCTGAAGACGACTATATGGTGCGCGTTGACCTCAGTGCTTCTGCCATAGACCTCTGGCGACCCATCACCATCGGCAGCCTCGGCGCAGCCACCTATTGCGCTGACCGCCAACTCGACTTCTCGGACATGGCCGACATAAAGGCATATATAATAAAAGGTACGAAAGGAGCCGGCGAGGTGCTGGGCATGGATGCCGAGAACATCACAGCCGCCCCGATGCTTACGGGACTGCTGCTCACCGGCACGCCCGGCAAGTACTACGTGCCCACCACGGAACGTTCTGCCGACGACTGCTCAGCCAACCTGCTCGTGGGAGTGACTGCCGACACGCCTATCTACGCTCAGCAGGCTGGCAACCGCAACTTCATCCTTGCCAACGGCAGCCGCGGACTGGGTTTCTACTGGGCAAAGGACGGCACGCTCGCCGCCAACCGCGCCTATCTGCCCCTGCCTGTAAGCATGGAGGCCAAGGTGGTGCTGCTCAATCCTGATGCCGCCACCGCCATCAGCCACCTGCAAAGTGCTGTCGGCAGCGAGGACTACTGCTATTCGATAGCAGGCATACGCACCAAGAAGCCGGCAAAGGGGGTGTATGTGAAGAACGGAAAGAAATTCGTAGTGAAATAAAACAAAAACAGAATAATGATGAAGAAGACTTACAGGAAGCCGACAGTGACGGCAACGACCGGCGAAGCATGGGAAATGATGCTGCAAGCCAGCACCGACCCGGTGAACAACATCTATGTAGACCCTAACAGCGACGAGCAGATTGACCCCGCCGATGCGCTTAGCCGCGAAACCCATAACCTGTGGCTCGACGATTAACAGCAAGAGATCGTTTTCGGATAAGCTATTGATAACTAACTACTATAACTAATAAAACTCAAGAATGATGAAAACATTATTATCAAAGGTTCCAAGACAGATTGCCCGTTCGCTGGCATTGCTGCTCGTAGTGTGGATGGCAGCAACCGAGGCGCAGGCAAACTATCTGTACCAGCTGAAACTGAAGAACGTGGATACGGGTGTAGTCTCGGACTGGACTCACTGGATCCAAGTGACCGAAGAAGACAAGGGCGACGGCTGGGGCCTGCACTGGCACAACAGCCTGAGAGACTACATCGAGAACCGCAAGGAGGTCCATGACAATCTGGGCGGCCTGATACCATGCCGTTACAAGGATGGATATGGCCACCAGAAGTGGTGTGACGATGCAGATGAGTCATCGTTCCAGAACCAGATGCAGTATCTGGTGGTGGGCCTCAAGTTCAAAAGGGGTAACTCTGAGATTGGCGACAAGGGCGAGTACTTCGAGATTCTCGAAGGCGACGACTACTTCTATATGCAAGACGGCAACGAGATTGAGATTTTCAACCGCATCAAGGACGAGGTGGAGACTCTCGACCTGAGCGAGTGGGAGAAGGCTTTTCTTGGAACTACGCGCTCCGAGGAGCATTACTTCGGCGAGATGGTTGCCATGACTACCCTCTGTCTGCCTGCCGAGCACGAGTTTGCCATCGGCAATCAGTATATTTTTGCCAACGCCTACAACCTTACAAACATTGTATGGGGTGCAAACAGCAAGATTGTCGAGGTGGGCAAGGGAGCCTTCCGTGACTGCTTCAAGCTGCCGCAGACCATCATTCAGCGGATAATAAACGAGGTGGGCGAGTATTCCTCTGAGGGTGCTATCGGCTCGGAGGCTTTCTACAACTGCCTGCAGCTGCAGGAAGTGACTATCCCTGCCCGCATACGCTGGATTGGCGACGAGGCTTTCTGCCAGCGAGTGGAAATTCCGCAACAACTGCCAAGCGGCTACGACACAAACATACTGAAGCCGTCGCTCAAGAAGGTGACATTCCTTTCCGATGCCACGAGGACCGGCAGCAATGAGTATTGGAAATCGTACTGGGACAATTACCATCAGTATTGGAGTGAAGACTTCAAGTGGAGCGGTTTGCAGATAGACTATATAGGCAATATGTGCTTCGCCGAGTGTCAGCTTCTGGAGGACGTAGTGCTCAACGAGGCGCAGCTCAAGAGCCTTGGCTACGGTGTGTTTGCCGACTGCCGCCTGCTCAGCAGTTCCAAGGTTCAGGCCATCATCGACAACTTTTCGCAGTACGGACAAGACGGCGACGGCAACATTCAGATACCGGCGGCCCTGTTCTGGGGTGTGAACGGCAAGAAACAGGATGACACCTACGACAAGCGCTTCACCACCCTGACCATTCCCGCCAACGTGTCGAGCATCGGCGCAGCTGCCTTCGGAGTGGATGCACAGTATGACGAACCATCAATCAAGATCATCAACGTTAGCCGCGGGTGGCGTCCCGACTGTCTGAGCAGCGCTGACAATGCTGACTATGACGGCTTCACGTCGTTTGCAGGCATCGTGCCCAACCACGTGACCATCAACTTCTCGGGTGATGCGGCCAAATACAGCTCTTCTACATCGTCATTGGTGGGCTACACCCACTATCAGAATGACGGTTCGGAGTGGCAGCGCCTGCTCACCAAGGACATCTACTCAGGTACGACGGTTGCCGATTACGACGTTGAGCCGCAGCAGCACGCCATCGTTCGCTTGCACCGCACGATGAATGCCGGCTGGAACACCATGTGTCTGCCCTTCGGTGCTACCGCTGCTGCCAAGGAAGTGCCCGAGAAGGTTGAGGGCGAACCCAGTGCCAACAGCCGCATCATCCAGAGCGCACTCAACAGCAGCAACAGCACCGACTTTATGCTCGCCGTCTACCGCGACTTCGTGAGCGGTGCCGACAACTTCCGCTGCCTGCAGCTGAGCGACTATGACAATCAGGCTCTCGAGGCTTACGTGCCCTTCATGGTAAAGATGGCTTCGAGCGACATTGCCGGCGACGGCATTTACACTTTCAAGAACGTTGACGTGAACTACAAGTGGACCAAGAGTGGCGACACCTGGAGTTCCACCATCACCGAGCCCGGCTCTATGGCCGCCGTGCCTTTCGCCGGACAGAGCGAGAGCTTCGCACCGTTCAACGACGGCAAGGGCTCAACCAGCGACTATCAGTTCACCGGCACCTTCGAGACGATGATTGGAACAGTGGGCAGTTCGGATGCCATCAACTCGAAGATAACCACCCGCGACTACTACGTGCAGAACCAGAGCGGCGCAGCCCGCTGTTTCCAGTACGAGAGTGGCAAGAAAGTGGGCATCAAGGCTTTCACGGGCTGGTTCCACTATACAGGCTCTGGCAATGCGCGCCCTATGAGCATACTGATGAGTGTGGCATCAGCAGACTCAGGTATGCCAACGAGCGTGATGCGTATCACCGACGAGGGCATCGACGAGCTCAGCGGTCCCGTCTACAATGCACAAGGCCAGAAGGTGCTGCCTTCGGCACAGGGCATCGGCTCTTTGCAGAAGGGTATGTATATCGTAGGAGGCAAGAAGATATTGGTAAAATAACGTTCAAACTACACAACTATTCAAGAGATGAAAAAGAAATATATAAAGCCACTGTGTGAAGTATCTGCGTTGCAGCTTGAGGCCGAGTTCATGAATATCTCGGTGTTCGACAAGAACGGTTCGCAGACAGGTCAGGTGACAGACGGCGAATCACCGGTAGAGACCGAAGGAACTATATGGAACGACTCGCGCGGCTTCGTAGTCTATTCCGCATGGGACGATGAGCTGTAGATGGCTTGAAGATCGCTAAATTGAAATTAGGAGAATATAGATAATGAGAAATCCGCAGTAGCTCTGACAGCTGCTGCGGATTTTCTGTATGCTTAAAGTGAGGCTTGCTCTTCTCAGGAACGTGTCTGTCCGTTGCCGTCGATAAGCCATTTATAGGTCGTTATCTCCTCGAGGGCCATAGGGCCGCGCGGTCCCAGCTTCTGTGTGCTGATGCCAATCTCTGCGCCGAGGCCGAACTGGGCACCATCGGTGAACGAGGTGGGGGCATTGACGTAGACGCAGGCGGCATCCACCTGCTGGCGGAACAGCTCGGCAGCCTCGTCGTCGGCAGTGATGATGCTCTCGCTGTGGCCGCTGCCGTGGGCATCGATATGTGCAAGAGCTTCCTCTATAGAAGCCACGGTCTTGATGCCCATGGCATAGTCCATGAACTCAGTGCCGAAAGTGTCGGCTGTGGCAGGGTGGAGCAGGGCATCGGGATAGCTGCCCTGCAATGCGGCGAGGGCAGGCTCGTCGGCAAAGATGCTGACGTTTTTCTCGGCCAAAGGCTCGCACAGTGCGGGCAGGTCGGCGAGACGGTCGCTGTGGATGATAAGCGTGTCGAGGGCATTGCATACTGATACGCGGCGCGTCTTAGCGTTGCAGACTATGGCTTTGCCCATCTGCAAGTCGGCGGAGCGGTCGAAGTAGGCATGAACCACACCGGCACCAGTTTCTATCACCGGCACACGGGCCGTGTCGCGCACGAAGTTGATAAGGCGCTTGCCGCCGCGCGGTATGCAGAGGTCTACGTAGCCAACGGCATTGAGCAGCTCGGCTGTGGCCTCGTGGGTGGCTGGCAGCAGAGCCACAACGTCTTCGCTGATGCCGAACTGGCGCAGCACGTTGTGGATAAGGCTCACGGCAGCGCGGTTTGAGCTGTCGGCATCCTTGCCTCCCTTGAGCACGCAGGCGTTGCCGCTCTTGAAGCAGAGCGAGAACACGTCGAACGTGACGTTGGGGCGCGCCTCGTAAATCATGCCAATCACTCCGAACGGCACGCTGATGCGGCGCAGGCGGAGTCCGTTGGGCAGGGTGTTTTCCTTGGTGATATGTCCGAGCGGCGAGGGTAGAGTAGCCACGTTGCGCATGTCGGAGGCAATGTCGGCCAGTCGCTGGCTGGTGAGCTGCAGACGGTCGTAGAGCGGATTGGACTGCTCCATGCGGCTAAGGTCGTCGGCATTGGCAGCGAGCAGCTCGTCCTCGTGGGCTATGATGCTGTCGGCAACGGCGCGAAGCACTGCATTGCGCTCGTCATCGCTGAGCCCGGCCAGGGTCTTGCTGGCCTTCTTTACATTCTCGAAAATCATGGCTTGTCAGTTTTTGTTGGCTTGTTTTGGCACGAACTCGGTGTGCATCACTTCCATTGGATGCTCAATGAGGTCTACGAGAATATTGTCGCGTCGCCCGTTGGCAATCACCACGCGTATTCCTCCGGCAGCCACGCGTTGGGCTATGCTGCTCTTCGAGCGCATACCTCCACGGCCTTGCTGGCTCTTCTCGTCGAGGATATACTCGCTGAGGTCGTGGTCCCAGTATACCGAGGGTATCACTCGCGAGCGCGGATTGTTGGGCGAACCGTTGTAGATGCCGTCGACATTGGTCAGGAGAATGAGCTCTTCGGCCTGCATCATCTGTGCCATGAGGCCCGACAGCTCGTCGTTGTCGGTGAACATCAGCTCTGACACGCTCACCGTGTCGTTCTCGTTGACGATAGGCAGTACGCCGTTCTCGAGCATCACGCTGATGCAGGCACGCTGGTTGTCGTACTGTTCGCCGGCACCGAAGTTCTCCTTCATCGTGAGCACCTGGCCCACATGGATGTTGTGCTCGCGGAAGAGGTCGTAGTAGAGTCCAATCAGCTTGGCCTGTCCCATGGCAGAGAACAGCTGCCGCTGCTCCACCGAGTCGAGTTTCTCCTCGATGTGTAGCTCGCTGCGTCCGCAAGCTACGGCTCCCGAACTGACGAGTATCACCTCGTAGTCGTGCTGCCGCAGCCAGGCTATCTGGTCGACGATGGCCGACATACGTGTGACGTCGAGCTTCCCGTTGCTGCGTGTGAGCACGTTGCTGCCCACCTTTATAACTATTCGTTTCATGCTTTGTCGTTGTTTCTTATTTCAACCCTGCGTATCTTTCCGCTGATGGTCTTCGGCAGTTCGTCGACAAACTCGATGATACGCGGATATTTGTATGGTGCGGTGGTGCGCTTCACGTGGGCTTGCAGTTCCTTAACCAGCTCGTCGCCGGCCTTTGCTTTCCATTCGCTGCCCAACACCACGGTGGCTTTGACCACCATGCCGCGTATTTCGTCGGGAACGCCCGTGATGGCGCACTCCACTACGGCAGGATGAGTCATCAGTGCGCTCTCAACCTCGAACGGGCCGATGCGGTAGCCGCTGGACTTTATCACGTCGTCGATGCGTCCCACGAACCAGTAGTAGCCGTCTTCGTCGCGCCACGCCACGTCGCCGGTGTGGTAGTAGCCGTCGTGCCATGCCTTGCGGGTCAGTTCCTCGTCGCGGTAGTAGCCCTTGAACAGTCCGATGGGCTTGCCTGCTGCGCCGCTGTTGCCCGCTGTGTCGTCGACGCGAATCACAATCTCGCCCTTCTCGCCGTCTTCGCACGGTGTGCCGTCCGACTTCAGAATGTCTATGTCGTACTGTGCATTGGGCATACCCATCGAGCCGGGCTTCGGTTTCATCCACGGCATGGTGCCGAGGGTCATGGTGGTCTCGGTCTGGCCGAAGCCTTCCATGAGCTTTATGCCTGTAAGTTCATAGAACTTGTCGTAGACAGCAGGATTCAGCGCTTCGCCAGCCGTGCAGCAGTAGCGCAGCGAGGAGAGGTCGTAGCCCGAGAAGTCCTCGCGTATGAGGAAGCGGTAGATGGTGGGCGGTGCGCAGAACGATGTGATGCGGTAGCGCTCAATCTGTCGGAGTATCTTTTCGGCAGTGAACTTCTCGTGGTCGTAGATGAACACCGTTGCTCCGGCAAACCACTGTCCGTAGAACTTTCCCCATACGGCCTTGCCCCAGCCGGTATCGGCCACGGTGAGGTGGATGCTGTCGGGACCAAGGTTGTGCCAGTACACGCCGGTCGTCAGGTGCCCCAGCGCATAGAGATAGTCGTGGGCCACCATCTTGGGTTCGCCGCTCGTGCCGCTGGTGAAGTACATCAGCATGGTGTCGTCGTTGGTGTTCACCTGCTCCGGGCGCACGAACTCAGGGGCATTGGGCCACTCTTCGGTCCAGTTGTGGAAGCCTTCGGGCACGGCTTTGCCGGCCTCGGCATCGCTGTTGACAGCCACGAGCACCTCGCACGACGGGCTGTCGGGCAGTGCTGCCAGTATCTGTGAGGTGACATACTCGTCGTTTACGCAGACGATGGCCTTAACGCTGGCGCGAGTGTTGCGATAGACGATGTCCTTCTTAGTGAGCATATGTGTGGCGGGAATGGCCACTGCGCCGAGCTTATGCAGGGCAAGCATCGACAGCCACCACTGGTAGTGGCGCTTGAGAATGAGCATCACGGGGTCGCCCTTGCCAATGCCGAGACTCTGGAAATAGGCTGCCGTGCGGTCGGTCTGGGCCTTGAGGTCGGCAAAGGTGAAGCGCAGCTCCTCGCCACGTTCGCTCGTCCAGAGCATTGCAAGCTTGTCGGGCTGCTCTGATGCCCATACATCCATTACGTCGTAGGCAAAGTTGAAGTTGTCGGGAATGATAAATTCAAGGTTGCGGTTGTAGTCTTCAACTGAAGAAAACGTGGTCTGCTTTAGAAATCTTTCTACCATAATGACGGTTTGTACTGGTGTGACAGTTAGAAAATGATGGCGAGAAAGCGCACTGGTTTGCCGTCGAGTGCGCGCATACCGTGGGGCAGTGTGGCATCGAAATAGATGCTGTCGCCCTCGGTGAGCTGCAGGGTCTTCTTGCCTATGGTAAGCTCAAGATGGCCTTCGAGCACCATGTTGAACTCCTGTCCGGGGTGAGCGTTCATCTCCTTGGGCTTGTCGCTGTCCTCCTTGGGCTCCACGAGCACGATGAACGGGTCGGCCTTGCGTCCGCGGAAGCCGCTTGCCAGGCTCTGATACTTGTATGCCTTGCGTCGCTCCACGCTCATTCCCTGTCCCTTTCGGGTGAGGAAATAGCTGCTCATGTGGGGTTCTTCGCCGAACATCAGCACGTCGAGGGCCACGTCGTAGTGCTTGGCAATCTTCTGAAGGTTGCTCACAGAGAGCTCGCTCTCGCCGTTCTCCATCTTTTCGTACTGCTCGGCGGTGATGCCGCACACTTGTGCTGCCTCGTCGGTGGTGATGTCGAGCACCTCGCGCAGGCCGCGCAGGCGCTGGCCAATCTGTTTTATTGCTTCTTCCATGATGGTGAGTTGGTTGTTTGTCTTTTGGGTTTTTGGGGTATGGGGCTTATAGGTCTTATAGGTCTTATAGGACTTATAGGACTTATAAGTCTTATGGGATTTTAGCTCTTCAGCCCGGCTTTCAGTCCGCGTACCACGGCACTGGTGAAGCCTGCGTGTTCCATCTCGTTCAGTCCGCGTATGGTCACTCCGCCCGGCGTCGTCACCTTGTCGATGGCAGCCTCAGGGTGCTCGCCGGTGGCCTGAAGCAGCTCTACGGCTCCCTTCACGGTCTGCAACACTATCTGCTCGGCGTCCTTAGCCTTGAAGCCTATCTCCACTCCACCCTCTACCGAAGCGCGTATGTAGCGCATGGCATAGGCTATGCCGCATGAGGCCAGGGTGGTCCCGGCTGCCAGCAGGCGTTCCTCAGTGACGATGGTCTGGCCCACGAGGTCGAACAGCTGGCGTATCTGCGCAGTCTGCTCGGGTGTGGCTCCCACTGGCACGAGGAAGGTCATAGAAGCCTTGTGGGCTATTGCTATGTTGGGGATAGCCAGGAAGAGTGTGGGCAGCGAGCCGTCGGCTTTGGCAAGCCAGGTGTTTATCTGCTCAGACCCTACACCGGCTGCCACGACTATGAGCATCTGTCGTTTGTAGTCTAAGGCTGGCTTCAGCTCGCTCAGCACGCTCTCTACGAGCCACGGCTTCACAAACACTGCCACTACGTCGGCTCCCTCTATGGCAGCACTGTTGTCGGTGGTCACGCTGACTCCTTTCTCAGCAAAGCTGTCAATGACTTGCTGGTTCGGGTCGGCCACGGTGATATTGTCGTTCTGGAACTCGGCGCACTTCAGCAGCCCCTCTACGGTGGCTCCGCCCATTGCTCCGGCTCCGATGATTGCTATCTTCATTGTCTTTTCTTATAGTTTGTATGGAGTGTGTTGGATAATTGCTAAATCTCACTGAGCGTAGCCTCGAAGCGGCTGAGGAAGTCGTCGGCCTCGCCCTTCGACAGGCACAGCGGCGGCAGCAGGCGCAGGGTGTTGGTGCCCGTGCAGCCGGTGAAGCAGTGGTGGTCGTAGATAAGCTTCTGGCGCACGTCTTTCTGCGGCACGTCGAGGTCGATGCCAATCATCAGTCCGCGTCCGCGCACGTCGGTGATGTGGTTCTGTCGCTGCTGCATCTGTTGCAGCTGGTCGGTCAGGTAGTCGCCCACGAGGTGAGCGTTCTCCACCAGTCCCTCGCTCTCCATCACGTCGAGTACGGCAAGGGCGGCTGCGCAAGCCAGATGGTTGCCGCCGAACGTGGTGCCGAGCTGTCCGTAGACGGGCTTGAACTCGGGCGAAATGAGTACAGCGCCCATAGGGAAGCCGTTGCCGATGCCCTTGGCTACGGTGATGATGTCGGGGCGTATGCCGAGCCACTGGTGGGCGAAGAAGCGACCGCTGCGTCCGTAGCCGCACTGTATCTCGTCGCAGATAAGCACTGCTCCGTGCTCCTTGCAGAGCTTATGCAGGCCCTGGGCAAACTCGGCTGTGGCCAGCTTGATGCCGCCAACGCCCTGAATGCACTCCAGGATGACAGCGCTCACGTCGCCCTTGCTCAGCTCCTGCTCCCATGCTCCGAGGTCGTTGAGCGGCAGATAGGTCACATGGCCGTTGGCATTGACCGGGGCTATAATCTTCGGGTTGTTCGTTGCTTCCACTGCAAGACTGGTGCGTCCGTGGAAAGCCTTCTCGCACGAGAGGATGCGCGTGCGACCGTTGTGGAACGAAGCCAGCTTCAGGGCGTTCTCGTTGGCCTCGGCACCGCTGTTGATAAGAAACAGCTGATAGTCGTCGTAGCCGCTGGCGGCACCTAAACGCTCGGCAAGCTGCTGTTGCAGCGTGTTTACTATGGAGTTGGAGTAGAAGCCCAGCTTAGAGAGCTGCTCCGACACCTTATTTATATAAGTAGGGTGGCTGTGGCCGATGCTTATCACGGCATGGCCGCCATACAGGTCGAGATACTCTTGCCCCTTGTCGTCCCACACGTGGCAGCCCTTGCCGCGCACAATGTTGACATCAAAGAGGGGATAAACGTCGAATAGTTTCATGCTTGGTATGTTTTATGTCGGGTGCAAAAGTACACATTTTATAATTATTTCATTGCCATGCGGTTGGAAAATGTAGCCATATAGCGATATTTGCTTACTATTTATTCCACTTAAAGTCTTGACGCCAACAAAATAAAAAAATATCAATGAGGCAACTGACAATCGTCAGCTGCCGCATTGATATTTTTGGATAGACTACAAGCAACCCGTATTTAGTTCACCGTGATTACATCTACGTCGAAGGGGCTGGTGTAATCTTTCTTGTTCTGGTTCGAAGTGCCCTTTTTCTCGCTGGTCTTTGTCTTCTTGCGCTTGTCTAAGATAGCCTTCTCCGACAGGGTTATAGCCTCATCGTAGAATGCCATGAAGTGAACACCCCCGTTGAAAGAGTACCAGGCTTTCTTGCCGTCTTTGCGTATGCAGAGCTTGATGTCGCTGTTCTTGTCGTTGATGATGGAGTGGTAGGTGTTAGCTCTCCTGTCAAGGGTGCTGCGGTCTACATAGCTCTTGCCGTGACCGCCCGTCCAAGTCCATGTTTTAATGTTTTGCAATCCCTGAGCAGATACGCTCAACGTCATGGCTACGAGTGCCACCAGTGTAACTAAAATCTTTTTCATAATGGTATTGGTTTTAAAATGAATTGTTAGTTGTTTGATTATGGGCTGTTGTCTTTTGCCAATCCATGTCTGGAGTAGTGTAGGGGGTAGGCTTCTTACTTAACCCTTAACACTTTGAGCCTTACTTTCCTGAACTTCTCTCCGCCAAATACTTTTGAAACTGACTCGCCATCACCGAGTACAGTGGGTGTCAGGTGTTCCTCTCCGCCTTTGCGGACGCCCCAGGCCTCAGCTTTGATAGTGCGATTGGTCTCGTTCTCTATCTCAAGACCGCCGTTATCGTAGCGCGATACATTTACCTGTCCAATACGGGTTCCGTTCAGATACAAGTCAAAGATGGCTTTCGTGCCAGGCACCTTGGTAATAAGTTCCTTGGTGGGTTCGTTCTTCACGAATTTCACCGAAATATTCTGAACCTGTGCGAAGGTTAGCGATGAAACCGCCAAAAATGCAATGATAAATAGTAATTTTTTCATAATAGTATGGTTTTGGTTAATATTGTTTCTATTGTTAGTTTATCTTTTCGCCGAAGAGGGCGAGGCCGCTTTTCCTCTGTATGTCCTTCTCCCAGTAGCCGCGATAAACGAAGTAGATGTGGCTGCTGTTCGACGTGGACAGATAGCTGTTGTTCTTTCCGTAGTTCACCTCGTCCTGCGATGCGAGCCTTACGATGTCGCCACTGGGTGCGCCGTGGCCTATGGCCTGCATCATACACTTGATGAAGAGCTGCCGCTGGCTGTTGTTGACCACTGCCGGAGCGTCGGGAGCCGATGTGTTGAGCCAGATGTCGGTGGCAGCGGCATACTCGCGGTTGGTGACGGCGCGGCGGTTGATGCCGCAAGAGTTAGCGAAATGATAATCTTTTTCATGGTACTGATATGGTTTTAGTTGTTTGTTATGATCCGATAGTAGTTGCAAAAGTAGTTTTTCAGGCTGTTTTGGCAACTATCATATATTGAATTAGGCTCACACTTTCATGATTTTTTAGTAAATAATGGCATTTCTGAGGACGTGCCAATGGGCTGTAGTTGTCTTGTATGTTTCCCAAAGGCCTTGGTAATGTTTGTCCAGAGGCTCTGTAACAATACTCCAGAGCCTCTGGAGTATTGTTACAACTATCCTGTTGTATTACTACAAGGCCTCTGGAACTTTTTTACGGAGCCCTATAAAATAATAAAGGGCAAACTACTACCCATTCTTTTCTCGTAGCCACTCGCCCGGCGTCATGCCAGTGATGGCCTTGAATATTCTGAAGAAGGTGGTTTCGTTGCTGAAGCCCGACTCTACGCATACGGCGGCAAGCTTCATGTCGGGGTCGGTGGTGAGCAGACGCTGTGCGTGGGCTATGCGGTAGCCGTTGACGTACTGAGTGAACGTGATGCCTTTGTGCTGCTTTATGCTCTCGCTCACATAGCGGCTGTTGGTGCCCAGCAGCGAGGCTATGTCCGACAGCTTGCAGTCGCTGTTGAGGTATATCCGCTTCTCATTCATCAGATAGTCTATCTTCTGCATCAGCTCGTAGGTAGCCGTGGCAGACGTACCGGATGGCTTGTCGCCTTTCTCTGCCTCCTTGCGCTGGGCAAGAGCTTTCTTTTTGTGGTTACACATTATTATATATATAGCAGCGGCAATGGCAACGACAGCTAACAGCACGGCAAGGATTATCCAAACGGGCAGGCCTGTAATCTCCGAAAACTCCTTGCTGTCGCCCACGGGCAGCAAGACCACGGTGGAGTAGGGGCTGAAGTTGCTATCCTTGATGCCGCCGGTAATCATCAGGTTGCCCTTAGGTGTGATCACAGGAATACTGAAGCCGATGTCGGCGAGGGGCTCGGTGTAGTAGAGCGTGATGGGTAGTGGCTGCCCCCGCTTGGCTTTGGGCTGTGTCAGCGGGCTGTAGTCTATAGCCACTACATACAGTCGGCGTTGTTCGTCTGCGCCGGTGAGGTAGGCTTTCTGGGCCTGGCGGTCTGCTATCACGGTGGCGTAATAGTCTATCTTGCCCCAGCGGGTTGACGAAGGAATGGGGTGTTTTGTGGGCAGAAGGCTTATGTTAGTTCCCTCGGTGAGTGCTATGCGCGTTTCGCCACGTCGGTTGTGCAGAGCCATCAGATAGCGGTAGTCGCCCGCTTCCTCGTTGCCTATGAAGCTCTCCTGTGTGCGGTGCTCATTCTGGCCGCTCGTGGGCTTCCATTCTGTCAGCAGGGCAGGCACGAACGGGTCGCCGCGCAGCTGGTCAACGACGATGGTGTCGGGCTGGTTGCCGCGGTTGTCGGTTGCCGAGAGCATCATCACGTTGTCCCGCGCCGTGCGGAAAAGGTAGGGATAGGCGCGAGACACGCTGACGGCCTTTATATGGTGGTTGTTCACCTTGCCGTCGTACATCTCTATGGAGTCGTCGTGATACCAGTTGCCGGTGATTATCACCTCCCCCTTGTCGAGCTCAATGGCCGACGCCCAGCAACGCTTCTGGTCCAGGCATCCCCACCCGGTGAACGTGTGCGAGGCTGGGTCGTAGAACTCCATAGCGAAGATTTGTCCTATGCCGAGGTGCTGCTCGTGGCCGCCGGCAATCATCACCTTGCCAGACCGCATAGGCAGCGACGTGGCCTGGTCGTGGCTGTAGACGGTGTTCAGCAAGTGCCATTTGCCGCCGTGCAGGTATTCGGCAGTGGCGGTAGGCACAAATCCCGACGTGTGGCCGCCCACCACAACCACATCGCCGCCTGCCACAAACGTCAGATGGCAGTTGCGTGGAACATTAAGGTCGGCCAGCCGCCTTACCTCAAGCCTCACCGTGGGGCAGGTGGAAGCCTTGACTGCTGGTTTCTGGGCAGCCCGACACGATGGCATTGATAGCCAAATGACTATCAGTAAGGCTGTTGTAGTGCGGCAAATGTTTTTTCTCATGTCGCTTTGTAGTGGATATGCAGTATTCTTGCAAGTGTATGGGCATTGTCAGATGCTTACAAAGATACTTCTTTTTGCTGATATGAACAAATAAAAATATCGGCGAGGGATGGCCAGTGCCTTTCCCTCACCGATGATGATATGGTATAAGCTTTAGTTTTAATAGTCTGCGAATGGGTTGTTGTTCACGTTTGCGTTCTTGGCAGAGTTGCTGAGGCTGGAGTTCTTCTTTTTCTTCTTATCCTTGTCGATGATTTTCTTCTCGGATTGGGTGATGCTCTGGTCGTAGAGGCCCATGAAGTGAACACCTCCGTTGAACGAGTACCATGCCTTCTTGCCGTCCTTACGGATGCAGAGGCGGATGTCGCTGTTCTTCTCGTTGATGATGAAGTGGTAGTTCTGGGCACGCGTGTTCAGTGTTGAACGGTCTATGTAGCTTTTGCCGGGACCGCCATACCATGATGTTGACTGAATGTCTTGCAGCCCTTGGGCTGCTGCACTGAGCGTGATGGCTACGAGAGCCACGATGGATAATAGAATTCGTTTCATAGTTGTAATTGTTTAAAGGTTTATTATTTGTATACTTTCAATAGTCGAAAATCTGAGAACTTAACCCGTTTCAGGTCAGCAGAGTGCTTGTATAGGTACTGCCTTAATACGCGACCTTCGTTTGGACCGAGTTCCACATCGTGACTTTCTTTGTCTCCATTCCATCCCGTACATTCTTTTCCGTTGGCATCATACCATATACGGCTGGAGGTGACAGCAAATCTCACACGCCACTTTGTGTAGTTGTGTGCAATGACTCTGTTCCAGTGGTCAACTTCTATGACGACCCTGTCGTTGCTCAACCTGTACCAGTCGCCGCCGTTAACCCTTTCGAGAATGAACGGATTGAGGCGGTCGCTGACTACTCCATTCCATTCTTCTTTGCTGTGGTTGCCACTGAACTTATGCTCGATATACTGGGCGTATGTGTTCATGGATATTGCAAATAATGCCATGAAAGCAATAAGAATCTTTTTCATAATAGTAAATAAAAAGTTGTCAGTATGTTTCTATTTGCGGTTCTTCCTTTTCTTCCTTGGCTTGTCGTTAGAGTTGTTGTCGCAGTTGTTCCAGCCTGGGTTCTCCTTGTCGAGGATTTTCTTCTCCGAATTGGTTATCGACTCCTCATAGTAGCCCATGAAGTGGACACCGCCGTTGAATGAATACCATGCCTTCCTGCCGTCCTTGCGGATGCAGAGATGGATGTCGCTGTTGCTCTCGTTGATGATGAAGTGGTAGTTCTCTGCACGGCTGTCGAGCGTAGCACGGTCTACATAGCTCTTGCCGGGACCTCCATACCACGATGTGCTCTGAATGTCTTGCAGGCCTTGGGCTGCTGCGCTGAGTGTGATGGCTGCGATAGCCACAATGGTTAATAGAATTCGTTTCATGGTTGTGTGATTGATTTTAGGTTGTTGATTGTGTCTTGTTTGTTGTTCGATGAGAGGTATGCGGCAGCTACTTGTTCTTTGTGTACTGCTTCCATCCCTCGTAGGTCGTTATGAGATAGAAGGGCTCGTTTTTGCCTGGGTTCACCTTTTTAATTATTATAGAGAAGTCGCCGGCCTTGCACGCGGCATCTATGGTTTGCTTGTTGGCAAGGAAGAAGGGCATCCGTAGCTCATGGATGAGCAGTCCCGACAAATCGCCGGGGCGGTTGGCAATCATCGGGGTGTTGCCCTTGCCCTGCGGGCCGTAGGTCTTCTTTTCCAGCACCGCTGCCCACTCGTTCCACGTCACGGGCGTCGGTGTGTAGTAGTACTGGTACTTCGGCTGCGCATTGCCCTTGTTGGGTATGGGCAGCGGGCGCATACGGTTGATAAGGTAGCGCACCATCTGCTGGCGTTCATGTGCAGTGATGTCGCGTGCGGTCTGCGCCTGAATCGTGGCGGTTGCCGACAGCAGGGCTATGAATAGTGCTAACAGTTTCTTCATGGCTGTGTCAGTTTTTTAATCGTCGTGGCCTATGCCTGCGCACTTCCTCATGCGGGCATATTTCAGATATATGCTTTTGTCGAGAAGTCCTTTCCACATATCGTAGTAGCCTGTCTGGTTTGCACCGGCGCTAACCCTTACGTTGCCCCGAGTGGTGCCGTCGTTCCATGAAACCTTAACCATGATGGGCTGGTTGCAGTTGTTCTGCAGCACCATCTGGCAGCGGTCGGCATCGAAATAGACGGTGAACGAGCCGATGGATGCTTCCGGGCCGAAGGTGTCGGGGGCGGTGGCTACTCTTTTGTAGACAGGCATCGTTATCTTATCAGAGCTTCCCTGGGCAAATGTCACCTTTCCCTTGGTGAGCTTTGACGCATCGGCTGAGTATATGACGGTGCGGTTGTTGTTAATTACTGAGCCTCCGTTTCCCTGTTGTGCATTTATCGCTGTTGCCAGCAGCGCAGCTGCAAATAGTAATAATAGCTTTTTCATGTTGTTGTCGTTTTGGTTTTTAGTAGTATCTCAATCGCAAAGTTAGTGGTCTGTGCAGTTTGATGGCTGATATATAAGCGGAAACGACTTACATATCGTAAATATGTAAGTCGTTTCATGGTCTTGGGGTATGGGGTCGCTACAGGTGTTTTGCCGATGGGCAGTGCTCGCAGAGGAAGCGGTAGACGAAGTCGAAGTCCTCGTTGCATACGTAGACGCGGTTCTTCTCTAACGTTTCGTTCACCTTTATCAGGTTGTTGCCCCTCACTGCTATCACTTTCTTCACGTCGGCATAGCGCGTAATCATGCTTGTACGCGAGTTGGCAATCATTCCTCTGCCCACGGCACCGAGATTGCCGGTCAGCAGTCCGGCCACGATAGTGGCGTTGCCTATAATCTGCGCCTTCTTCATCTGCTTTGGCAGCTGCTGGTGAACCACCTCGTTGTGGTCCATCGTCATCACCACTATGTATTTTCCTCCCACGATGGCGGCATAGAGGTAGTAGCCCGCAAAGCTCAGCACGAACAGTATGGCCGCCGTGAGCCCCAGCCCGGCTGTCAGCCCGGCCAGGCTGTCGAGGTCGAAGTCGCCGGCAATGAGCAAGATGAAGCCTATCAGCCCCATGACAATCAGCATGGTGATGCCGAACACCTTCCATACATCGAACAGTATGGAGTAGTTTGTCAGCATATTCACTTCGTGAATCCAGCGGTACTTCCCGTCGGGAAAGAGCACCACCCTTTCGCCTAAGTCTTTCTTTGTTCTCATGGCTGCTCGTTGGTTTTGCGCCATTCGTTGGGAGTCATTCCCGTCATGGCCTTGAATGTTCTGAAGAAGCTCGTCTCGTTCGAGAAGCCAGCCTCGATGCAGAGTGTCGACAGCTTGGCATCGGGGTTAGAGCGTATCAGTCTCTTGGCATATTCCACTCGGTAGGAATTGATGAACTGCGAGAATGAGCACTTCTTCAGTGTGTTTATGCTTTCCGAGATATAGGTGCTGTTGGTGTGTAGCATTGCGGCCACGTCCGACATCTTCAGCTCGCTGTTCAGATAGAGCTTCTCGCTTTCCACTACTTTGCGTATGCGCTCCATCAGTTCCCTGCTGTTCTGCTGCTTGCTGCTCAGTGGCTGTTGCTCTTTCTGGTCGTCGTCGGCTGTCGTGTCTTGTGTCTTGTCGGCTTCGTCGGCAGGCTTTCTCCTCACAATGAAGATGCCGGCGCACGCGCCAATGAGCAGAACGACGAGCACTGCTATCGGCAGATAGCCGCTGCCGAGCAGTCCGGCCTGTGTGGTGCGCCCCACGCGAAGCCGCCATACGGTTTTCAGCGGGTCGAAGTTGTCGTGCTCGTGGTTTATTCCGCCAGTCACTATGAGGTTTCCTCCCTCGTCGATTACGGGTATGCCACTGCCGAAGTCTGGCAGCTCGTCGGTGTAGCAGAGCGTTATTGGTGCTGGAGTCCTGGTGTATTCTATCGTCAGCACTAAGGCTCTCTGGCCTCCCCAGCCTATCATGTAGGCGGTCTTGGCCTTGCGGTCGACCACCAAGGGGAAGAGCCACTCTATCACGTCGCCCTTGAACGACATAGGTACTGGGGCTGTGGTGGGCAACAGACTGAATGTGGTGTCGCGCACAACGGCTATCGCTGCCTGCCCCTGCTCGTTGAATACGTGCATGAGATAGCTGTAGTCGCCCGCTTTCTCGTCGCCAATGAAGCTGTCCTCGCAGCGGAAGGGGCGCTCGAAGGGGTAGGGTGCCCACTGCTTCAGCAACTCGGGATATAGCGGGCCGCCTTTTATCCGGTCAACGATGATGGTGTCGTAGGGCACGAAGCGGTCGCTGTTGGAGGCTATTATCATGGCGTTGTCGGGAGCTGTGCGGAAGATGTAGGGGCAGCATCGCGATTGCGAAGCGTTCTTCAGGAAAGCAAAATACTTCTTTCCGTCGAATGTCTCTGTCGCGTCTTTGTTGTAGTGGTTGCCGCTTATTACCACCCTGCCGTCCTCAAGCTCCACGCCCTGCGCCAGCGAGCGCTTCAGGTCTAAGCAGCCGAAGCCCGTGAACGAGTGGGTCTTGGGGTTGTAACGCTCTGCCATGAAGGTCTGTCCGATGCCCAACGGCTGGTCGTGGCCGCCTGCGACGAGCACCATTCCCGACTTGCAGATGGCAGAGAAGCCGTTGTCGTGCGTGTAAACCATATTCACCGTGTGCCACCTGCCGCCGTTGAGATACTCGGCAGTGGGCGTAGGCACGAAGCCTTCGGTATGTCCGCCCACGACGGTAAGCTCGCCATTGAGCATGAAAGTGCAGTGACTCGCGCGCGCAATATTCATGTCGGGGAGCCGTTCGGCTGCAATCTTTATCGTAGGACATCTGCTTTCGGCACTGGTGTCGGCCTTTCGCCCTGCGTAAAGACCGATTGTCAGTCCGAGCAACAACAGTGCAACGGTTGTTCTTATAGTGGTATCTCTGTCCATGAGTACTGCAAATATAATCAATTATGCAGTTTCATGCGCTGAAATAAAATAAAAAGCGACTGCCAAATATTTAATTTAGCAGTCGCTGATGTGGTGTCGGTGCTCGTCAGAAAGCCGACGGTTTGAGTCTTAAACCTGCGGTTTCATCGATACCAAACATGATGTTCATGTTCTGGACAGCCTGTCCTACGGCTCCCTTGAGCAGGTTGTCAATACATGATATGACTACGAGCTGGTTGCCTACCTTGTCGAGATGGAGCAGACACTTGTTGGTGTTGACCACCTGTTTGAGGTCGAGGTCGTGGTCGGTCATCACGTGTGTGAAGGCTGCACCTTCGTAGAAGTCCTGATAACCCTTGGTAATCTCGTCGAGGCTGCGTTCGGTTTCAACCACTGCCGTGACGAAAATACCACGCGCAAAGGGGCCTCTGTAGGGAATGAAATTGAGGTTTACCTGCTCGTTATCGCCGGTTTCATCGATAGGCGAGCCTATCATGGGCGCATCTGCGCACCTCACTTCGTTGAGGCTTTGGCACACTTCGTGGAGGTGCTGGTGGGTAAGCAGCTTGTAAGTGCTCAGGTTGTCGTTGCGCCAAGAGAAGTGTCCGGAGAATGTCGGCTTCTGTCCGGCACCCGTAGAGCCTGTTATTCCGTTGATGCTTACATTGTCCTTGATGAGCCCCATGCTTGCCGCAGGCAGCAGAGCCAGCTGTATCGCCGTGGCGAAGCAGCCCGGATTGGCCAGGTGCTGAGCTTTGGCAATGCTCTGCCTGTGTATCTCCGGCAGACCGTAGACGTAGTCGTGGTCACCCTTGATGCGGAAGTCCTGTGCCAAGTCAATGATCTTGACGTTTGCGGGGATGCTGTGCTCCTTCAGGAACTGCTCGCTCTTGCCGTGGCCGAAGCAGAAGAACACCACGTCGACCTTGTCGAACGGCATCTCTGCTGTGAATCTCATGTCTGTTTCGGCATAGAGTCCTTCGTGAACGTCGGACAGCAGGTTGCCTGCATTGCTCTCGCTATTGGCAAATACGATGTCTGCCTGTGGGTGGTTGAGCAGCAACCTTATCAGTTCGCCGCCTGTGTAGCCGGCAGCTCCAAGGATTCCGACGCGAAGCCCCCCTCGTTCCCCCCGTAGGGGGGATGAAAGCCCACCCTCAGCCCCTCCCAAAGGGAGGGGAGTATTGTTGTTATTTGTATTCATAATTGTTTCAGAGTTGTTATTCCTTTACTAATGTATGTTTTTATGACGTTAACTACTGTCTCAGTGTTGGCCAAGACTTCTTCATTGGTAAATCGCAAGACCTTAAAGCCTTTGTCTTCCAGCCATTCTGTGCGTTGTTTGTCACTTGTCTGCTGTTCTGGCAACTGGTGATATAAACCGTCTATCTCAACAACCAGCTTGTGTTTTAGGCATACGAAGTCGGCTATGAACAGTCCAATGATGTGCTGCCGTCTGAAATGGAATCCCTGACGGTTGCTCTTTAGATATTCCCAAAGGATAGTTTCGCCTTCTGTTGGCTTGTTCCTGTTTTCTGCTGCAAAATCCTTGAGCAGTTCGTAAGTGACTGGGTCAGCCATCTCATAGCCATAGACGGGTTTGTTGGCCATAGTTATATAATGTGTATGCTGTCGTGGATAGGCTTACTAAAAGCCCCCCTCCCTTTGGGAGGGGCTGGGGGTAGGCTTTTATTGTGGTCTGGTGATGGGCTTTTCCTTATCTCTTTTCGTCCTTGTGCATACCGTAGTAGACCCTCAGTGCGGTGCTCGACACCTTGATGAAGCCCTTGGCTTCGTCGGCAGTCCAGCCGTTCTGAGTCTCGCCATATTCGCCGAGCTTCGACTTCGTGAGGTCGTCGGGCGAGTCTATGCCCACGGTCTCGAAGCTGTAAGGACGCAGCTTCAGTATGGCCGTGCCGTTGACGTTGCGCTGCGACGAGGTGAGCATGGCCTCGATGTCGGGCATCACCGGCTCTAAGTACTGGCTCTCGTGGAGGAACATTCCGTACCAGTTGGCCACCTGGTCCTTCCAGTACTGTTGCCACTTCGACAGCGTGGACTTCTCGAGCAGCCTGTGAGCCTCGATGATCAGCTTCGGAGCGGCAGCCTCGAAGCCCACGCGGCCCTTGATGCCGATGATAGTGTCGCCCACGTTGCAGTCGCGGCCTATTGCGTAGGATGCGCCAATCTGCTCAATCTTCTGAATTGCAGCCACTTTGTCGGTGAACTCTTCGCCGTTGACGGCCTTTATCTCTCCGTGCTCGAAGGTTATCTTGAGCGTTGCCTCGGGCTCCTTGGCAGTGACGTGCTTCAGATAAGCCTCCTCGGGCAGTCCCTGTGTCGGGTCGAGAAGCTCTCCGCCGCAGATGCTGGTTCCCCAGATGCCCACGTTGTAGGAGTATTTCAGCTTGGTGAAGTCGGCAAAGTAGCCGTTCTGGTTCAGATAGTCGACCTCTTCCTTGCGTGTGAGTTTCTCGTCGCGCGTGAGAGTGATGATTTCCACTCCCGGAGCCATGACGAGGAAGGTCATGTCGAAGCGTATCTGGTCGTTGCCCGCTCCCGTAGAGCCATGGGCTATGGCATCGGCACCAATCTCGTTGGCATATCGTGCTATGGCGATGGCCTGGAAGATGCGCTCCGAGCTTACGCTGATGGGGTAGCAGTTGTTGCGCAGCACGTTGCCGAATATCATGTAGCGCAGCGACTTTTCGTAGTATTCGTGGGTGACGTCGAGCGTTACGTATTGTTTAGCGCCCAGCTTGTAGGCGTTTTCTTCGTTTGTCTTGAGCTGTTCGGGGCTGAAGCCTCCGGTATTTGCACACGCGGCATACACCTCGTATCCTTCTTTTGCCAGGCGCATCACGGTGTAGGATGTGTCGAGGCCGCCTGAAAAGGCTACTACTACTTTCTTCATATCTGTTTTATTGATTGTTGATTGGTGATCAGTGATTGGTGATAGAGGGGCGTTGATTGTTGTTCTTATGCTTTCACGGGCTTTCCGTCAAGCTCGTTGAGGCGGTTGATGACCTCCTGCGGCAGCTTTACGGGCAGGTGCTCCTCGGGGTCGTAGAGCATGGCGGTGCAGATGCAGTATTTGCGTCCGGTGCGATGGAGCACGTCAACGTTGACGCATCCCTCGCATCCACGCCAGAAAGCCTCGTCGTCGGTGAGGTCGGCAAAGGTGACGGGCTTGTAGCCCAACCGTGTGTTCATGGTCATCACGGCGGCACCGCTTGTGAGCGAGAATATCTTGGCATTGGGCCAGCGCACGCGTGCCAGAGTGAAGGTGAGGTCTTTGATGCGTTTTGCCAGTCCCAGTCCGCGGTAGTCGGGGTGTACTATCAGTCCCGACGTGGTGACATAGTGCTTGTTGCCCCATGTCTCAATGTAGCTGAAGCCGGCAAAGCGGTCGCCGTCGAGGGCTATGACGGCCTTGGCTTCTTTCATCTTTGTAGCCAGATATTCGTGGGTACGCTTAGCGATACCCGTTCCGCGCACCTTGGCAGCCTCTTCGATGGTTGTCAGGATGGTGTCTACATACTTCTCGTGAGTGGCATCGGCCACTACTACATCAATCTGTTTGTCCATTATCTTATTGTCTTTATTTCTCTTCGTTCTTTATATCGGGGATAACCATGCTCAGTTCTTCGATGAACGCCTCTCGCAGGGTGCCTTCGCGGAGGGCTATGAAGAGGGTGTCGTCGCCGGCTATGGTGCCGAGTATCTGCGGAATGTCGCTCGAGTCGATGTTGTAGGCTATGCTGCTGGCGTAGCCGGGGCGCGTCTTGACGATAGCCATGTTGCCCGAGAAGTTTATCGACAGATAACCAGAGGTCATCAGCATCTCGCGGGCCGAGCGTGGCGAGGTCACGCGCTTATACATCGTTTCGTTGGGCAGCACATATACATACTTGCCGTTCATGCTGGCAGCCTTGGCCACTTTCAGTTGCTTGAGGTCGCGGCTCAGCGTGGCTTGAGTCAGTTTGTAGCCCTCCTTTTCCAGTGCCTGCAATACCTCTTCCTGAGAGCACAGCTCCTGGCTCGAGATAAGCATCTTCAGGGCTTCCATTCTACTGTTTTTTACCTTCATCTCTTGAATAGTTATGCGTTTTGGGTCTGCAAAATTACGTATTGTTATGCAATCAGACAAATTTTTATGCATAAAAATAGCCCTCTTGCACTGAAAAAACATAACAGGCAGAGAGGGACAAGGGGCTGGGGACGGGGGGAGGAATTTGGGCTGATTTTACTCCAAGGGCTCCGTAATCTTTCTCCAACAGCCCCGGAGCTTTGTTACAAGGCTGTTGGAGCATTGCTACAGAGGCTCTGGAGCATTGTTACAGCTATGCTGGAGAAAAGTTACGGCGGCAGTGCGGCGGTTCCGGATGGCTGCCGTGAGCAATAGAAGGGGTGTCAGGCTCGGCTACATACCTATTTCCTTGACCATGCGTTCGAAGTTTTCGCGCTCGCCGGCGGCTTTGTTCTTGATGCGTGCGCGGTAGGCGTAGATGCTGTTGGGCGAGTAGCGCAGGAAGTCGGCTATCTTGCTGCTCTCGTCGATGCCCAGTCGGATGAGTGCGAAGATGCGCAGGTCGGTGTTGAGGCGGCCCGCCGAGGGTGGGGTGATGCGCTCTTCGGGCTTGAGCAGGGCATTGAAGTCGTCGATGAACGTTGGGAAGAGGTTGAGGAACACGCTGTCGAAGTTGTCGAACAGCTCCTTCAGCTCGTCTTCCTTCAGCTGTTCGGAGCCTGTCATGCGCAGCAGGTCGGCGTGCTGGCCGGCTTTCAGCTTGCGGTTGATGCGCTTGCGGTAGTTGTCGAGCTTGTCGATGTATTCGGAACAGATGTTGAGGAACTTGCCAATGTACTCGTCTTTCACGCGGTTTGAGTCGTTGAGCCGCATCATGGTCTGGCTCAGCTGCTCGTTGGTTTGCTGCAACAGCGTGTTCGACTGCGAGAGCTTGTGGTTTGTCTCTTGCAGTTGCGAGTTTAGCGAGGCCAGCTCGGCGTTGGCTTTCCTTAGCTCGTGCTGTGCCGTTGCCAGCTGGCGGCGCTTACGTGCCACATATATATATAGTGCGAGGAGCACCACCGAGAGCAGGCTCACCACCGCCACCAGCATCCATAGCAGCCTGTTGGTCTTGCTGAGCTGGCTCTTGTATCGGTCGTTTATGGTGGTCAGGATGGGCGAAATCTGCCAGCTGCGTAGGTGGGCGTTGTACTGTGAGGCGCATTTCCACGAGTAGTCGATGTAGCGGTAGGCTCGCTCGTTGTCGCCTTCCTGGCTGAGCAGCCCTGCCAGCATCCATAGCGAAGCCTGGTTCATAATGCTGCATCTGAGGTCGCTGAGTGCCGAGATGGCAAGCCAGCGCTTCTGCATCGTTTCGTTGCCCATTTCCTTATACACTTCGGAGGTCACGAAGGCCATCTCGGCATATTCAGGCGTGTCGGGCCTGAGCTGCGACTTCCAGTGGGCGCAGTGGTCCAGAGCCTCGTTGTAGTTGCGCTCGCCCAGACATAGGTAGATGCTCTGTTGCAACCATACGGGCGTGTCCTTGTCGACGTTGTTCATCAGCGAGTCGCGGTAGCTGTCGGCCTTTTCCCAGTAGGCTTTCACCAGCTCGGGGTCGGTGCCATATATTGCCAGCTCGCCGTAGAGGTGGCGGTAGCCGGCGTAGTAGTCGGTTCTGAGCTGGCGCGAGAGGGTGGCAGGAGCGATGCTTTCGAGGTATTTGCGTGCTTCTTCGTAGTTTCCGCTGTTGGCATACTGGCGTGCCAGGAGCAGGCGGCTCTCGGCGATGAGGCTGTCCTGGGCTATCTGGTTGGCCATGTCTACGCAGACGCGGGCATATTTCAGGGCCGAGTCGTTCACGTTTTTCTTGTATTCATCGAACAGTCGGTAGGCTCTTGAGTAGCGTTGCTGTGGTGTCTTGGCCTTCAGGTAGTGCCGGTAGCTCTCTTCGATGCGTGCTTTTTTCTGCTGTTGGAACTCGTCAGCGCTGGCAAGGGTCTTGTCGAGCAAGGCATATAGCTCGTCTAACGGCATCTCAAGCAGCTGTTCGTGGTCGGCAGCCCGCAGCGAAAGGGGCGAAAGGAGTGTGAATAGCAGTAAAAGATAGTATAATAGCTGAGGTTTCATTAGTTGGGTAGTTGTTTTCTGTTTGCAAAAGTAAAAATATTTTTAATTGTTTAACCATCTTCCGCCGTGTTTTATGATAAGTTAACCGTCGCGCAGGCTGAACGCTGAAAACGGCAGAAAGTGCTGGAAAGATTGCCGAAAACAGCAGGGAAAAGCGGATTTTGCGGCCTCGAGACAGATTATTGCAGTGCAAACAGTCCATATTTTTTTTGAGTTTAATTTTTGCTAAAGGTTTGATTGTCAGCCATGTTGCTGTTTTGTGTGGCCTGATTTGTCTATATTGCCCCCTTTACGATATAGGTGCGGAGCCGTTATTTTGCGATATTTGCAATTAAATAAAGACACCCGACACTTGCCCAAGGCTATTGCCACTGCATATATAATATAATAATGTATAACAAAACAAATGCTAAAACCTAAGTTTATGAACAAAAGAAAGAAATGGTTTCCAAGCCATCGTTTCTCGCTTCTGGTGCTGACGATGCTTCTCAGCTTGTCGGCAATGGCACAGAAAGTGACCGTCAGCGGCGAGGTAACAGATGCTCAGAACGAACCTATCATCGGTGCAACGGTGATGGAGGTGGGTACCACCAACGGTGTGGCTACCGACATTGACGGGCGTTTCACTCTCGAAGTGGCCAAAGGCGCGCGTCTGAAATTCTCTTACGTGGGCTTCGATGCCCAGGAACTCAAGGCTGCGCAGGGTATGAAGGTAGTGCTCAAGGAAGATGCCAGCCAGCTCAACGACGTTATAGTTATCGGTTACGGCTCGGTAAAGCGCAAGGATGTGACCACTGCCGTGTCTTCAGTGTCGACCGAAGACCTTGAGAGCCGCCCCATCGTGAGCGCAGCTCAGGGTATGCAGGGCAAGGCAGCCGGTCTGCACATATCGCAGGCCAACGGTCAGCCGGGCTCGGCACCGACCGTCCGCGTGCGTGGTACAACCTCGCTCAATGGTTCCAACAACCCGCTCTATGTTGTTGACGGTGTGCCTTTCGAGGATATCGACTTCCTTGCAGCCGACGACATTGCCGACATCCAGATACTCAAGGATGCCTCTTCGGCAGCCATCTACGGTAGCCGCGCTGCAAACGGTGTGATCATCATCACTACCAAGCAGGGCAAGACCGGTGTGGCAAAGGTGAGCCTCAATGCCCACTACTCGTTCTCGCGAGTGAACAACACTCCCAAGGTGCTCAACGCATGGGAGTATAAGCAGCTGCAAGACGAGATTGGACTCGTGAAGCTGCCCGAAGGACTCACCGACCAGACCGACTGGATGAACGAAACGTTCCGCACGGGAGCCGTGCAGAACTACCAGCTGCAAGTGACCAACGGAACAGACAAGCTCCGATACATGATTTCCGGCGGCTTCACCAAAGAGACCGGTGTGCTCCACGAGACCGATTTCCGCCGCTACAACATCCGTGCATCGTTGGAGAACGACCTCAAGAAGTGGCTGAGGCTCAATGCTTCGATAACCTACTCTGACTACACCTACCGCGGAAGCATCATCTCGGGTACGGGTGCCAACCGTGGCGGCGTGCTCATGTCTATCATCAACACTCCCACCTATGCTCCTATATGGGATGCGAACAACCCCGGACAGTACTACAACAACTTCTACGGTGTCAACATAACCAGCCCGCTTGAGAATCTGGCGCGCACCAAGGATAACCGCACCAACTACAACAAGCTCATCGCTACCGGCAAGGCCACTTTCACCTTCCTGCCAGGCTTTACGTTCTATACGAGCTTGTCTATGGAGCGCACCCACGGCACCACTATGAACTTCCTTGACCCACACGAGACGGGCGACGGACGCAACAATGGAGGTACTGGTTACGACGCCCGCAGCATACGCACTACGCTTACTTTTGACAATGTGCTCAACTACAAGCACACATGGGGTAAACATACGCTCGATGCTATGCTTGGTTCTTCTGGCACAACAGACAAGAGCAGCAACAACTGGATCAATGGTTCAAACTATGCCGATGCCGACATCAAGACTCTCAATGCTGCCAACAAGATTTCGTGGACAGGCACCGGCTCGTGGGAAGGCCACTGGGCTATGCAGTCTTACTTCGCACGACTGAACTATAACTTCCGCGATACCTATCTCTTCACAGCCAACTTCCGTGCAGATGGCTCGTCGAAGCTCGCTCCTGGCCACTGATGGGGCTACTTCCCCTCGTTCTCTGCAGCATGGCGCATCAGCAGCGAGCCGTTCATGCGCAACGTTACGTGGATCAACGACCTCAAGCTGCGTGGCGGCTGGGGACAGACCGGTAACCAGAGCGGACTGGGCAACAACAGCTATCTCATGGCTTACAGCATCAAACGCATCCAGTGGTTTGGCGAGGGCAATGATGCAAATGCTATTCCTATCCGCTCCGCGTCGCAGTTGCGCTATCCTGATCTTAAGTGGGAAACCACAACACAAACCGATATCGGTATCGATATTACACTCTTCCGCAACCGCCTGACCATTTATGCAGACTATTACTATAAGAGAACCAAAGATATGTTGATGTGGATTGAGCTGCCGCCAGGTCAGCTTGCAACGACAATACCCAACAACGGAGGAACAATTATCAACAAAGGATTTGAGTTCACCGTTAATTCTAAGAATATAGTAGGCAAGGATTTCAAGTGGAACACCGACTTCAACATCTCTTTCAACCGAAATAAGTTTGAGAGCTTAAAGTTGACACCTGTTTATTATGCAGCAAGGACAACTGACTATGTTGGTGAATCTGTCGTTCGCAATACAGCGGGTTATCCTCTTGGAACATTCTGGGGCTACATTAGTGACGGCGTGAACCCCGAAACAGGTGAACTGATGTACCGTGACATTAACGGCGATGGCATTGTGTCTTCTTCAGACCGAACTGTCATAGGCGATCCGAACCCCGACTTCACCTTTGGTCTCACCAATACATTCTCTTATAAAGGCATCAACCTGAGCTTCCTTATTCAGGGTTCGGTTGGCAACGACATCTACAACGTAGGACGCATGGAGTCGGAAGGAATGTACGACGGTAAGAACCAGACCACCCGCGTGCTGGGACGCTGGCGCGTTCCGGGTCAGATTACCGACATTCCGAAGGCTGGTTTCGAGATGCACAACTCCACTTACTTCCTCGAGGACGGCTCTTACGTAAGGCTCAAGGACATCTCTCTCTCTTACGATGTGCCAGTAGGAGTACTCAGGAAGCTGCATATAACGAAGTTGCAGCCTTATATCTCGGCTACCAACCTGCTCACTTTGACCAAGTACAAGGGCATGGATCCCGAGGTAAACCAGAACGGCAACAGTGGTACAGTGCAGGGACTCGACTGGGGAACCTATCCTCTCTGCAAGTCAATATCGCTCGGTCTGAAGGTTGAATTCTAACAATAAATAAACGAAATACCTATGAAAGCAAACAAATCAATATATGCAATCATGCTGGCTGCATTGCTTACGGGATGTTCTTTGGACCAGAATCCTATCTCTGACCCTTCGGAACTGACTGAGGGAGTGCCCACTGACGATAATACAGCAGTACTAAGGGATAGGCAAGCAGCCCAGAATCAGTTAAAAAACTTGTATGAGAAACTGAAGAACCGTCAGGAACACTGGTCGCTCGATATGCTCCTTATCGGCGATGCACACTCCGACAATGCATACGCTGGTACCACTGGAGCCGAGGTTGTGCCCTTCGAGACCAACTCAATTGATGGCAGCAATACAGTGCTTCAGCGTGACTGGGACCGCTATCAGGAAGATATAGCTCAGTCAAATGTCTTGGTTAGTGGCCTCAGAAACCTTATAGAAGAAGGTAAGGTTAATGCTACAGAAGGACGTCAGTGGCAGGCTGAAGGACGTTTGTTCCGCGCAATCGCCATGTTTGACATGGCGCGACTGTGGGGTTCATTCCCTGTGGTAACGGAAATAGCTAAAACAATAACTTCAAAAAACATAGAAGAGGTTTGGCCTACTTATTTCCCACCAAGGACAACGCCTGAGGAGTGCTACGCTCAGATAATCAGCGACCTGGAATTTGCCGCTGCCAATGCACCCGACTTCAACGGAGCCGACCGCACAGTGCTCTCCAAGACCGTTGCCCTGGCTATGCTGGCCAAGGTTTACGCCGAGAAGCCGGTTCAAGATTATAATAAGGTGATTGAATATGCCAATCTCGTCAAACTGACTCCAGGCTTGGAGCTCGAGCCCGACTACGCAACGCTGTGGGGATACGACGAGGAGAAGAAGGACTGCGTTAAGCGCAACACCTCTGAAGGCATCCTTGAGGTTCACTATACCACCGGTAACGGCAACTGGGAAACCTGGATGTATGGTCGCCAACTCGACGACTGGGACTTCTATTTCACGTGGGCAAAGTGGATTACTCCCTCTCGCGACCTTATCAGCGACTTCGAGAAAGAAGGCGACGAGGTGCGTTTCAACGAGAGCGTGGTCTACTACGAGTGTACCTGGAGCAACTATTATCCGGCTGCCCACTATCCTTTCATGTATAAGTGCCGCTCTTCTTACCAGAACCGCTACAAGCTGCGCCTTGCCGACATCATGCTTCTGCAGGCCGAAGCCTACGCTTATCTCGGCAAGAACAGCGAGGCAGCGAGCCTCGTCAACGAGATACGCAACCGCGTAGGGCTTGCTCCCGTCGATGCTTCGGGCGACATGATTGAGACCGTGCTTCACGAGCGCCGCCTTGAACTGGCCTTCGAGGGCCAGCGCTGGTTCGACCTCTGCCGCAACGGAAAGGTGGAGAAGTACATGAACGCAGTCTACGCCAAAGACTCTGGCCGTCTGCCACAGAAGCGTCTCTTCGATGCCAACTCCTATCTGCTGCCCGTTCCGCAGAAGGCACTCGACGAGAATGTTAACCTCGAACAAAATCCTGGATATTAAACCGTAGAAAACAATGAAAAGAACAATGTCAATAATAAGTTTAGCGACAACATTGCTGCTCACTGTGGCAGCGTGTTCGGATGTGACATCAATCGATGACACACCAAAACCGGCCACACCGGGCGAAGAGATAGACCCCACAGCTGAGGTGGCAACAGTGATAACGACCACAGCTACCGGCACTCAGGCCTTGAGCTATGCCAAGAGCCAGATTGCAACAGGCACCAACATGGCTCCCACGACCATACTGCTCGACCCTTCGCAGCAGTATCAGGAGATGGACGGCTTCGGTTTTGCTATCACATACTCCACCTGCTACAACCTGCTGAAGATGCAGCCGGCTGACCGCGCTGCCTTCCTCAAGCAGACCTACAGCCCCACCGAGGGCTACGGAGTGTCGTATGTCAGAATGTCGCTCGGTTGCAACGACTTCTCGAGCACCGAATACACCCTGTGCGACGAGCCGGGACTCGACAATTTCAAGCTCCACAGCGACGAAACCGACTTTGTGCTGCCTGTTCTCAAGGAAATCCTCGCCATCAACCCCGATGTGAAGATTATCGCAGCACCCTGGACGTGCCCCAAATGGATGAAAGTGAACAACCTCACCGACCTGGCACCCTACGATTCGTGGACTGACGGCCACCTCAACCCTGCTTACAGGGCCGATTATGCCAACTACTTCGTGAAGTTTGTCAAGGCTATGCAGGCCGAAGGCATCAATATCTACGCCGTAAGCCCCCAGAACGAGCCGCTCAACCATGCCAACTGTGCCTCGCTCTATATGCCGTGGCAGGAGGAAGCACCCTTCGTGGCCGAGCTGGCTAAGGCGTTCAAGGCCAATGGACTGAAAACGAAGATCTATGTCTTCGACCACAACTACAACTACGACAATGTGGCCGACCAGAAAGACTATCCCGTGATGGTCTACAACGCACTGGGAAATGAGTTTGAAGGCTCAGAGCTTGTTGTGGGCGCAGCCTACCACGACTACGGCGGCTCCAACAGCGAGCTGTCACACATCCACCAGCTGGCTTCCGACAAGGAGCTGATCTTCACCGAAGGCTCCATCGGCGAGTGGAACGATGGTCGCAACCTCTCAAAGCGACTCATCGAAGACATGAAGAACGTCACCCTCGGCACCGTCAACCAGTGGTGCAAGGCTGTTATGGTGTGGAATCTCATGCTCGACGTTAACAAAGGCCCCAATCTCGACGGCGGATGCCAGACCTGCTACGGCGCGGTTGACATCGCTCTCGACTACAAGACCATCACGCGCAACTCCCACTACTACGTCATCAGCCATATGTCGTCGGTAGTCAAGCCCGGTGCAGTAAGAATCGGAACGGCTCAGCGCAGCTACAGCAAGAACGGACTCACCTACTCGGCCTTCCGCAATGCCGACGGTTCCTACGCTCTCGTGGCACTCAACAGCGGTGATGCCGACATCGACGCTACCGTCAGCGACGGCACCCACCACTTCAAAGCACTCATTCCGGCACAGGCTGTAGTGTCGTGTTCATGGAAATAATAAAGCAAAGGAGACTAAACAATGAGAAAGAACATATTATTTGGCTTCGCTACGTTGCTGGCAGTGGCTCTCACTGCCTGTAGCAACGACGACTACAAGTATGAAGCTCCGTCGGGCAGCCCCGTGGTGACAGCTACGCAGCCTGCCGACGTGCTGATGGGCGACGAGCTCACCATCACTGCCAACTGTCAGGAAACGAGTGGCGTGGCTCTTTCCACGCTCAAGGCCGAGCTGTGCTTCAGCGGCGAGGTGGTCGACAGGAAGACCGTCAGGACTGCTTCGCCCGGCGACTACACCGTCACACTGAACGTGCCGTTCAAGCAATACGTGCCCAACGGACAGGCCACGGTGCGCTTCACCTTGCAGAACGTGACCACAAAGACCGCTGTCACCGAGGTGCCCGTCAACGTAGAGCGACCTCATTTCACCGACTTGCAGTTCGTTGATGCCGACGGCAACACTTATCCCATGGCCGAAGGCGACGACTATAACTACTCCACCACCGTCAGCATAGCCAACAACGGCTTCAAGGGACACTTCCAGACGGCTGACGGAAAATGGCTCTTCGGCAGCAACGGTGCTGAGGTGGAGCTGGGAAAGGACGGCAACCTCGAGTTCCTGTCGGCTCAGACGGGCGACGTGACCGTCACCTTCAACACCTGCGACTACTCCTACGGCCCGCAGGAGAGCATCCCTGTGATACCGCTCACCTTCAGCGAGGCCGACAATGTAGTCACCAAGGAGCTCGTCAAGGGCCAGCCCTACTCGTTCGTAGGCATCAAGGACGGCTGGTACACCGATCCTGACTTCTTCATCGACAATGGCGACGGCTCCTACACGTTCAATGCCATCGACGGAACCTACACCATCAAGGCCGTCTACAACCAGAATGGCTTCCGCATCCATGCCGGAACAGCCGACAGTCCGCTGTCGTTGCAGTCCGACGGCACCGGAGCCGTATGGATTATCGGTGATGCTGTCTACGGCAAGCCCACCTTTGCCGAGGCTCAGAACTGGTGGACCGACACCGACCACGCTCTCTGCATGGCTCCCGTAGCCGAGAAGGTCTACCAGGTGACGTTCACCATCGGCCAGCAGCTCAAGGGAGGCAACTCCACCAACTTCAAGTTCTTCGGTCAGGCAGGCTGGGGCATCGAGTTCAAGGATGCCGGCGACTACGTGCTCACCACCGACAACCCGTGGTTCATCGTCAATGCCGGCGACGGCAATATCCATCTTGGCGACGGAGTGCAGCTTGTCAACGGCGAGACCTACGTGCTCACCATCGACCTCACGGCTGGAGTGAAAGCCGGTGTGCTCAAGGTTGAGAAGAAATAGAGACCTTATAGATAAATGAAAAAATCCAAGTTGCTCGGTCTGCACTGATTGGCAACTTGGATTTTTTTATGTGGAGCGTAATTGGAAAGCCTAATCGCGGCTGTTTCCGAAGATGCGGAGCAGGTAGATAAAGAGGTTCACGAAGTCGAGATACAGCGTCAGCGCACCCAGCAGGGCCACCTTCTGCGCCGTCTCACCGGCATCTTCCTGCATGAGCAGCATCTCCTTGATGCGCTGTGAGTCCCAGGCTGTGAGCCCAACGAATATCAGCACGCCCACGTAGCTTATTATCGTGGTGAGCACAGAGCTGTGGGTGAAGATGTTTACCAGCGAAGCAATCACCAGTCCGATGAGAGCCATGAACAGTATGCTGCCCATCTTGCTCAGGTCGCGCTTGGTGGTGTAGCCCACGAGAGCCATAGCGCCGAACGTGCCGGCTGTTATGAAGAACACCTTGGCTATCGAGGCCGCAGTATAGACGAGGAAAATGCTGGCAAAGGTGACGCCGTTGAGCACCGAGTAGAGTGCAAAGAGCAGTGTGGCAGTGCTCAGTTGCATCTTGTTGATGCGCCCTGAGATGCTCCATACGAGTGCCAGCTCGGCAACGACGAGGGCTATGAGGGCAAACTTGCTGCCGTAGATTACCTGCAGCAGGGCAGGCGAGTTGGCCACGCCCCAGGCCGTGAAGCCGGTAATCACGAGTGCCAGCGTCATCCAGCTGTAGACTTTGCGCATCAGTACAGGCAGCGCAGCCGACATTTCCAAACCGCGCTCACGGTCGGAAACGGTTCCGAAGAAATCATTTTGTGTCATAATAGTGTAGTGTTATTTATGGTTTGTCCTGATAAACTACCGACAAACCGCGTGCCAAATCAGTATTCCGACAGATTGTCGTCTTCCATTGCCTTGTAGTTCTTCAGCCTGATGATGAACGTATAGTCAAGGAACGTGTTGGTGAAGTAGTGGCTGGGCAGGCTCGCGCCGCCTCCGCCAGTGCTGTTGTCGTCGTCCCAGAAGCCGAAGATGCTGCCGCCAGTGCCTGCCGAAACTGCCTGGTTGCCGGCAACAGGGTCGTCGTTGCTTGGCGTATAGAAGGCCAGGTAACACACGGCTAATGCCAGAATGGAAATGAAAACGACTTTCTTCATCAGTCAGAATGGGGTGTTATGGTTATCGTTATAGAATTTAAATAGTCAGTTTTTGTTCAATCTTCGTTCTGCAAAAATACTGTTTTTATTTAAATCTGCAAAAAATAGTCTGTTTTTTTCGCCTTCTGCGTGCCAAAAGCGCGACTTTTTTGATACCCACCCCCAGCCCCTCCCCAGTGGAGGGGGGCTTTGAAGACTCTCCCGTAAGGCTTATAAGTGCCTATAAGCTTTATAAGACCGATAGTCTTCTTCCCCCTTTTGGGGGGATTGAGGGGGGTTCCTCCCCAATAGGGGGAGCCTCAAGGCAAAGTAATATGGCCCATATTACCGACCAATATGGCCCATATTACCGACTAATATGGCCCATATTACTTTCCGCCGATGTATCAATTGTTTCATTTCTAAGTGTTTCCTGAACTTTATTTTGCTATTCGCCAATCCATATTCTGCAGATTGCTGGGTCGTAGGAATAAGCTAAAGGGCAGACACTTAACACTTGCCGGTGGGGAATAAAGTCTATATAGTGACTTTGATATCCGTCGTTTTTTTGCCGTCGAGGTGCTAAATTTGCAGTTGTAAATAGTCAGCTAATAACTATAATACCTGAACTTATATGAAAACTATCTGCAAAACTGTTCTCTTGGCCGTAGCTGCCATGCTCCACGGAGCAGCTGCCACAGCCCAGACTGCCGAGGTGCTCACCACCACGGGCGACCGCCAGCAGGAGCTGAGCTACTCGTTCCCTGCCGTTGCGGCCTCTGCCGACCTCACCGATGCCATCGTGCTCAAGCCCGAGCGACGCAACCAGAGCATCGACGGCTACGGTTTCGCACTGACCTATTCGTCGTGCTACAACCTCATGCACATGAGTGCCGATGCGCGCCATGCCCTTTTAGAGAAGACCTACTCGCGTGCAAAAGGCTATGGAGTGAGCTATGCCCGCATCTCGATAGGGTGCAGCGACTTCTCGAGCACCGTCTACACACTTTGCGACACTCCGGGACTCGAGCATTTCGCCCTTCATAGCGATGAAACCGACTATATTATACCCATTCTGAAGGAAATTCTGGCCATCAATCCCGACCTGAGAATCATCGCTGCGCCGTGGACGGCACCGCGCTGGATGAAGTACGACACCACCACATGGACCGGCAGCTACCTCAACAAGGCCCACTATCAGGACTATGCCGACTACTTCGTGAAGTTTGTTGAGGCCATGAAAGCCCACGGCATCAACATCTATGCCGTCAGCCCGCAGAACGAACCGCTCAACGGAGGCAACTGCGCGTCGATGATTATGGAGTGGTGGGACGAGGCCGACTTCGTGAAAGTGCTCGCCCCGACGTTCAAGCGCAACGGACTTACCACCAAAATATATCTCTGGGACCACAACTACAACTACGACAACTGGAACACCCAGCAGCAATATCCCGTTCACGCCTACGAGCGTATAGGCAATGTGGAAGGCTCGGAGCTGGTAGTAGGCGCGGCCTACCACAACTACGGCGGCACGTCCGACGAGCTCAACGTCATCCACAACCAGGCTCCCGACAAGGAACTGATATTCTCCGAGGCATCGATAGGCGAGTGGAACGATGGCCGCAACCTCGGAACCAGCCTCATTTCGCACATGAAGGACGTGGCTATTGCCACCTCGCTGAAGCACTGCCGCGCCATACTGATGTGGAATTTCATGCTCGACATGAACAAGGGACCCAACCTCGACGGCGGTTGCCAGACCTGCTACGGAGCCATCGACATAGCCAACGACTACAAGAGCTACACTCTGAACTCGCACTACCTGATGATTGCCCACCTCTCGGCAGTGGTTCAGCCCGGTGCCTACCGCATTGACACCGAGGGATGGTGGACCAACGGTCTCGACTACGTGGCCTTTGCCAATCCCGACGGTTCGCTGGCTGTGGTCTTTGCCAACAGCAACAACACGGCCATCGCGGCTAAGGTGAGCGACGGCAGCCATCTGCTCACGGTCGACATACCGGCGCGCAGCGCTGTGTCGTGCCGCTTCAATATCCCTTCGCCCACCTTCAACGGCTCGGCAATGAGCTACGAGGGACAGGGCAACTTCTCGTTCACCGGCGAGCTGGAGCAGAACGCAACCTACGTAGTGGGCGGAAGGAAGAACCTTACGGACGACGACTTCGCCTATACGGACGATTATTTCACGGCCATCACGTCGAGCCGCTCGCAGCTCAACGGGCCGGCAGTCGACCAAAAACTCACGTTTCGCGCCGTGACTGGTCGCTACAAGGTGGTGGCCGACCTCGGACAGGGCACGCTGCGCACCTATCCCGTCAATGCCGACGGCAGTCCGGCCACGCTGCAAGGCGACGGCACCGGTGCGCTGTGGGCAGTGGGCGGCGAGGGAATAGGCCAGCCGCTCTATCTGTGGAACGGTGCGAACTGGAGCAACGACCACTCGCACGCCATCAGCATGGCCCAGGTGCGTCCCGCCGTCTACCAGATGACGCTCGTCGTGGGCAAACAGCTCGATGGAAACAACGTAAACTTCAAGTTCTTCCACCAGACCAACGGCTGGAACAATGAATATGTGGGAGCCACAAGCGGCACAAAAACCTACCGTCTCACTACCGCGAGCGATGTGTTCGGCATCGGAACGGGCACCGACGGCCACGACAACGGCAATGTCTATGCCCGTCGCAAGCTCAACACGGGCGAAGTGTTTGTGTTCTCTATTGACTGCACCAATCCGCAGAACGCCGTTCTCACCGTTGGCGACCTCTCAACCCTCGACATCGACATACCGGCATTGCCTGCAAACATGGCCGACGGCACGCCGTTCACGCACATACGTACCTATAGCAACAGCTTCGACTATGCCCGTCCCGACGGTGCAAGCCTGTATATCGTGAGCAACTTTGCCGACGGAGTGGCCACGCTGTCGCCCATCGACTACATACCGGCCAACACGGGCATCATCATTGCCGCCAACACCGACCGCGTGACGACCCACGCGCTTGCTTCGGCCAGCGTCGTTCAGGACTATCGCCGCAATCTGCTGGTGCCAATCATTGCCCCTACCTACTATGTTGCCAACGACGGAAAGGCTAAGAACTATATGCTGGCCTACTTTCCCGACTATCAGGATGCCAAGCTGAGGCTGGGATTTGCGCAGGTTGCCGACGGGCTTACTGCTGCCAACCGCGCCTACCTCAGTGTGCCTGTCGGTGTGGAGAGCCGCGAGAACATACTGCTGGTGTTCGACGACCACGACAGTCCCACCGGCATAGCCGTGAATGTGGCCGACCGAAAGCAGCCGGCTGCCGAATACAACCTCGCCGGGCAGCGCGTGGGCTCGCAGTACAAGGGGGTAGTGATAAAGAACGGTGTTAAGGTTGTGGCAAAGTAGCCGAAAATAAGGCAAATAGCCAATAGATTGATGGCAGCGCAACTCCTGAAAGGGTGCGCTGCCATCTGCTTTATACCCTCAGTGAGTGACGGCGCACGTGCTGCCGTAATTCCCAACCCCCTCCGTAAACTTTCTCCAACAGCCCCGTAACAATGCTACAGGATAGCTGGAGCATTGCTCCTCTGACCGTTTCACTATATATTTACTATACTACTCATTGACATCAAATCTATAACAAAGAATAAGGATTTACACTTTGCTTATATATTGACCAAGAAGATAATCAAATACATACTCCGCAACATTCATGTAGAGACGGTTGACGAGTTCTACCCGAACTTCTAACGGCGCGGTTTGTTAACATTCTTTAGTTGTGGCTTGGCAGGCCGTTTTTCCATTATTCAATATCTTTGCAGCCCAATTATTCATTATAGAAATGTCTGTAAATTAGAATTAAGGATGTTTTTTGGAAAGATATTGTTTGTGCTTACGGCTGCGTTCATGGGTTGTGCAGCGACTGTGACTGCACAGGTGCAAAGTGATGCGACGGTTGTGGCAAGCAAGGATAGCTTAGCAGAAGACGGACATTCGCTCGATGGAGTGACTGTGACGGCTCAGCGCCAGCTCATAAAGCAGGAGGTAGACCGCATAGGTTACGATGTGCAGGCCGACGAAGGCTCTAAAACCCAGAATGTTATGGATATGTTGCGCAAGGTTCCGATGGTAACGGTCGATGCTCAGGACAATATCCTCGTGAAAGGAAGCAGCAACTATCGCATATACAAGAACGGACATCCTGATCCCAGCTTGTCGAAGAACGCAAAGGAGATATTCAAGGCTCTTCCGGCAGCGTCGGTGAAGCGCATTGAGGTGATAACCGATCCTGGAGCTCGCGAAGATGCCGAGGGCGTTGGCTCGATACTGAACATAGTGATGATGGACACGAGGAAGATGGAAGGGGTAACGGGCAACCTGACAGCTGGATATAGTTCGCTGAAGCATACCAACCTCGGAGCTTATCTTGCCACTCAGCTCGGCAAGCTGATACTTTCTTTTGATTACGGATATGGCGGTATGTCGAAGAAGGGAACAGTACATTCGGGCTTGCTGCACCGCAACTACGTGAAGACGGGCAACGCGTCCGATTATTCTATTCACTCCACAAACGCAGGAAGCGTACATTATGGAAACATCAATGCAAGCTATGAACTTGACTCGCTAAACCTTTTCTCAGCATCATTCGGAGGATATTTCTATAAACTCGATGTTGATGCCAAATCCGACATCAGTATGCACGACCGTGATGGCAAGCCGCTTTTCAGCTACAGTGAGAGTTCCTGGCTACCTGACTACGGCCACCATTCGTGGAACGGACGTTTCGACTATGAGCACAAGACACGGCGCAACGGCGAGAAACTGACCGTGTCGTATATGCTGGCTCTCACGCGGCAGCACACTGACGAGGAAACAAACTTCTCTAAAACCGTAAACTTCCCATACTCATATTCAGGCTACAAGCAGTTCACGCGCGAGCGGTTCACCGAGCATACTTTCCAGATTGACTATGTGCGTCCTCTGGCTGACATTCACAAGCTCGAAGTGGGAGCAAAGTACATTAGTCGTCGCAATGCCAGTGACACCAGGCTTGACTACAGCAATGCGCCCGACGTTCCCTCGGTGGCCACCTCTTTCAGCCATTCCATAAGTATTGCAGCAGCCTATGCCGACTATATGCTCAATGTTGGTAGATGGTCGGCTCGTGCCGGACTGCGTTACGAATACAGCTATATAAAGGGTGCCTATCCCGATGGCAGCGGCAAGCCTTTCGACAAACGGCTCAACGACTGGGTGCCACAGCTGAGCCTGAAATATCAGATAGACGACCGCCAGTCGCTCAAACTTGGCTATATTACAAGCATATCGCGACCGGGTATAACCTATCTCAATCCAGCCGTTATGAGTACTCCGCTCAATGTAGACTACGGCAATGCCCGTCTGGAAAGTGCACGTGAGCAGAGGCTGCAATTTAACTATATGTATGTTGGACAGAAACTTACGTTTCAGCTGGTTCCGCAGTATGTGTTCTCAAACAATACGCTTGGCAGAATCGTCTACACCGAGGGCGATACGCGCTATTCCACATGGGGCAATGTGCAGCGGCAGCGTAGGTTTCAGATTGAAGGCTATGTGCAGTGGAAGCCTTTTGCAAAAACTACCTTCGTGGCTAACTTAAACTTTGCCACCACACATAATGAAAACACTTCGGCTAATCTCAGTCAGTATCTCTCATCGCTGTCCTACTATGCCTATGTTTCCCAGAAGCTGCCGTGGAAGCTCACGGCTGCGCTATATACTTACGGACAGATTGGACACACGTATGAGAGCATATATGCATACAGCCGCTCGTGGAATGTACATGCTATCTCGCTACAGCGCACCTTTTTCAGCGACGACCGCCTTACCGTGGCTCTATATGCCAACAACCCCTTTCGGAAGAATG
>ONLG01000019.1 GCA_900318625.1 uncultured Prevotella sp. | reverse complement strand
ATTATCTTGCCCATGTTCTCGTGGTAGAGAGGTACGTATTCGGTGGGCGAGTTCCAGTCGAAGAGTCCTGAGCCGAAGCAGATGATGCCGCCCTTGCCGAAGTTGCCGCTGGCGGCCTTCAGTTCCCATGCCACCACGGCACCGTCGCCGCCATGACTAAGGGCACGTGCACCAGTGATCGACTCGAAGGCTTCCTGTCCGGTATAGGGATTCCAGAGGGCAAACTGCGACGTGGTGTTACAGATGGTGTAGCCCTTGTCGAGGGTGTAGACGGCATTGGCCGGTGCTCCAGGATATTGGGTTAGGTTCTGCCAAAGAGGATGAGCGGCATCGTAAGCAAAGAAGTGCCACGGGTCGTCGCCCATGAGGTCAGAGCCTTCGCCGTTTGAGCCACCCCAGGCATTGTTGGGATAGGCATCCTCGGGCATTGCTCCGAGAGCTATTGCGTAGTTGACAGCCGAACGGCCAAGAATGAAGGCACCACCCTTCTGCCAGAACTCACGCATACGCGGCAGCGCGGCCATAGCTCCTGTCTCGGCATCGGCAAAGCCGTTGTAGGTGCCGTAGGACGGACAGTGGCGATGGAAGAATATCAACTTGCAACGCTCGAGCGAGATAGCTCCGCTTGCCACGGCATCCCACGATGCGTAGGCAGCACCGTCGATATTTCCGGTGAGCCACTTGGCAGCGGCTTTCTCCTCGGGATTGAGGCCCTCAATGTTGTCGGCTTCGCCCACGAAGAGTGCTTCGGGATCGTTGATGAGCTTGACATAGACGGTATAGGTAGCCGTTGCAGTGTTGTCGGTGACGGTAATAGTGAACGGCTCGGTGAAGTTTCCTTTGGTGCCGCTTGCCGGATAGATGGTGGCATCCTCGCTGCACTCGGCATCGAAGGTAGCATTAGTGAGGTCAATGCTCTCGCTCGACATCATGCTGATGGTTACAGTCTTTTCTTCTTCGTTGATAGCGCCCTTCACGCCTTCGAGGAGGAAGAGCTTGAGCTTGGCTTCGTCGTTGCGCACAGCAATGCGATAGTCCATCACGAGGTCGCCGTTGCTGACACGGAGAGTCTTGTCGGCATCAAAGTTGATGTGGTCGCCCACTTGGATATTGGTCTTCGCACCAGGCGAAACGGTGAGTGCCGTTACGGTCATGTCCGACTTCTGATCGAAGTTGACAGGCACTTTCACCTTCAGCAAACGGTTTTCGATGCTGACGGTGGCCTCAAACTTGTCGTTGAGCACGAGCTTCTGGACCAGACATTCGCCTGAAATGTCAACGCTTCCGGTGTGGTCGTCGCTGCAAGAGGCAAACACGGCCATCGCTGCGAGGCATGAAAGCAGACGGCTGAGATGTTTCAATATATTGCTTTTCATTTTGTTACTTTGTTACTTGTTTGTTATATGGTTGTTCTGCAAAGGTTTGTGGAGCACGTTGGCTTTACCAGTTTCCACAGTTCTGCTTGTAATGTCCGTTAGATGCGGAGATCTGAACGTATGGTATAGGAATGTACTCATTCTTGTTCGGAGTGAAAGCCGCACCCTTGAGGAAGTTCATTGTCTTGCCCTCGTCGGTGTAGTACTTGTTGATAACCGTGGCGGCATCGCCCCAACGCACGAGGTCGAAGAAGCGCTCGGACTCCATGGCGAGTTCCAGACGGCGTTCCATCTTCACAATCTTCATGGCCTGGTCCTTGCTGTAGCTGCCGCTGTAGAGTCCGCAGGCATAATGCACACCATATTTATTAGGATATGTGCTTACCACGCTGCTCTTCATCATACCCTGTGCACGCTTGCGCACTTGGTTGACAAGGGTTATAGCCTCATCGGTCTGTCCGAGCTGAGCCATCGCCTCGGCGCGCATCAGAAGCACGTCGGCATAGCGGAAGACGATGCGGTTCATCGAAGAAGCCCACTGGTTGTCGCAGTCGAAGAGATAAACGTTGGTGAGTGCCGGGTCAACGTTCTGCTTCAGCGAAACGAAGTAGCCGTAGGTGCCACCGCCGCGGCTCCATGTGTTGGTCTCGGCAACCATAAAGTTCGGGTTGAACATATAGGGTGTGCCGGGCACGCCCACCGTTACGAACAGGCGCGGGTCTACTGTCTGCGTTGAGCCAACGGTGTAGTCCTTGGATGCAAAGTCGTCGAGCATGGGGAGGCCGTCGGCTGTTGTGCGATAGGCATTCACGAGATTGTGCGAGGGTTTGTAGAAGTCGTTACCCGAATCGTGAACCTTGGGAATACAGGGAACGATGAGTCGGTTCGAGAAGTTCAGGTTTCCGTAGACCGTACCGTCGTCCTTCGAGTACTGTATTGCCCAGATGCTCTCCACTCCGTTCTCATACTGGGTCTCGGGGCGGAAGTTGTTGTGCATGTCAGGCTCCAGACCGAATCCTGCACCGGTGTAGATCTGCGGATTGGTGTACTCCACCACCTTCTGCAACTCGGCATTGTTGATGCTCGTCACCTGGTTAGAGTTCTCGTCGTCCTGATGATATGCCTTGTAGAGATACACCTTTGCGAGGAACGCGGCGCAGGCAGCCTTGGTCGGGCGGCCCTTCTCGGCCTGCTGCGTGGGCAGCACTGGGTAGGCATCCTCAAGGTCGTTGATTATCTGCTGCCATCCTTCGTCGTTGGTGTATTCGGTGTTCGAGAGGTTGTTGTAGTCGTCTTCCTCCATGTTGGGCTTGTTCACGAAAGGTATTTTCTTGAACAGGCGCTTCAGCTGGAAGTGTCCGTATGCACGCAGGAACTTCATCTCGGCTGTTCGCTGCTGAATGACGGGGCTCTGCTGGTCGGCAGTGGCGAGAATGTCGAGCGATAGCGACACGCGCGAGAGGTAGTTGTAGAAGCGTTCCCAGATGGAGGCAAAGGGCCAGTCGTCGGTCATCACGCCCACTCCCAGCTCAAGGCGGTGGAAGGGTTCGCCGTCGGAGAAGTCGGAACCGCCCACGTAGGCATCGTCCGAACGTGTGTCGTAGTTCCACAGCGAGAACGATGCGTTCATGTCTTCGATGCTCAGCAGTCCGGCGTAGGCCGAAATCAGAACATCATCAATATACTTGGGGTCTTTCACCTCGTCCTGTGTGAGCGTGGCCTGCGGCACCTGGTCGTCGAGGAAGCTGCTGCAGGAAACAAAGGCGGCAGACGGAATGACGAGCAGCGATGCAAGGAGCAGCCTGGTCACGGCTCTGGAGCCTCGCTTCGCGATATTGTCAGTTATATGTTTCATTGCTTGAATGTCTTTTATGGTTGTTTGGTTAATGGAAGTGTGCTTGCTCATTCTCAGTCAGAAGGAGAACGGGCTTGCCTCACGTTCGCTCTTCGGCTCTCGGGCTTAGAACGAAACGTTCAGTCCGAATGTGAGGTTGAGAGGTATGGGATAGTTGAAACCAGGGTTCTCGGGGTCGGCTCCGGAGAACTTCTTGCTCTTTATGGTGAGCAGGTTCTGTGCCGAGAGATAGAGGCGGATGCGCTCCAGCCTGAGCTTGTCGGTGAAGCCCTTGGGCACGTTGTAGCCCAGCTGTATGGTGCGCAGCTTCATGTACGAGCCGTTCTCAATGTAGTACGACGACACGCGGCCCTCGTTGTTGGTGTCGCTGGTGGTCAGCGCCGGAATGTTGCTGCCCGGATTGAGCGGGCTCCATGCGTCGAGCACTCGCACGCCCTTGTTCAGGTAGGGCACGTTGATGTTTGAGTTTGCCCAGAAGTCGGTCTGCGACTTGTAGCCACGGCAGTCAACGTCAACTCCCTGTACTCCCTGGAAGAACATGGTGAGGTCGAAGTTCTTGTACTGAAGGTAGATGTTCAGACCCCATGTGAAGGCGGGTGTGGGGTCGAAAATCCACGTCTGGTCGGCCTCGGTGATGTGTCCGTCGCCGTTGAGGTCAACATAGCGTATGCGTCCCAGCCCGGCACCTTCCTGCTCGGCATGGTTGTCAATCTCCTCCTGGCTCTTGAAGATGCCGTCGGCTACGTAGCCCACCTGCGCATTCATAGGATGGCCCACCACGCTGTGCAGCGCATTGCCTCCGAAGGTGCCCTTGGCAGCCACCGTTTCGGGCAGCTTGGTAATCTTGTTGGTGTAGCGGCTGATGTTGCCGGTGATGTCCCACGAGAAACCGCCGTCGAGCTTATGGCGATAGCCGAGCGAAAGCTCCCAGCCTACGTTCTTCATTTCGCCTGCATTGATCCACTTCGACGAACCCTCGCCCATTGCTGCAATGCCGTCCATAGGCAGCAGAATGTCCTTTGTGAACTTGTGGAACCAGTCGAAGCTACCGTAGAGTTCGTTGCGGAGCAGCGAGAAATCAAGACCAATGTTGTGCTGGGTTGTCGTTTCCCACTTTATGTCGTCGTTGCCACGCTGCGAACGCACGTAGCCGTTCTGCAGCTGGCTTCCGCCGTTGGTGCCTGCAATGTCGTATGAAGAGCCAGCCTGTCCGCTGCCCCAGAGTCCTGTCGACACGACAGCCTTGTAGAGAGTGTAGCGTGCGGTGTTCGAGATTTCCTGATTACCGGTCTGTCCCCATGAGTAGCGCAGCTTCAGGTCGTTGAGCCACGAGCTGCTCTTCTGCATGAAGCTCTCCTGAGAGATGCGCCATCCAGCCGAGAACGAGGGGAACGTACCGTATTTGTTGTTGGTACCGAAGCGGCTCGAGCCGTCACGGCGCAGAGTGAACGAAGCCAGATAGCGGTCGGCGTAGGTGTAGTTGACCTTTCCGAAGTAGGAAAGCAGCGAGAAGCCGTCGCCCGAACCTTCGGCCAGCTGCTTGCCCGTGCCTGCCGATGGCCACATATAGTCGGTGTTGAGGATGGCAAGGTCGTAGCGCTTGGCACTGCTCCACTTGTAGTTCTGGCGGTTGATCTCTATACCAATCATGGCATCGCCGCGGTGCTTGCCTTTCTCGAAGTTGTAGGTGGCTATGGCGTTCCACATCCAGCGCATCCAGTGCTCCTGCTTGCTCTCAACGGCGGTGTCGTCGCGCCACACCTTACCGTTGGCAATGGGATAGGTGAAGAAGCGCTGCTCCTTCTGAGAATAGTCCATACCCAGCGTAGTGCGCACCATGAAGTTCTTGAACGGGGTGATGCTCAGGTGGATGTCACCGAAAGAGCGCCACTGCGTGTACTCGTTGTCCTTGTTGTTGTAGAGCATACTCAGCGGATTCTCACGCTCCGAATAGGCTCCGAGGGCCTGGGCAAACTCGCCGTTCTCTGCATAGATGGGGAAGTTGGGGTTGAACTCAAGTGCGTGTTCGAGTATTCCGCCGGGGGCATCGACACCCTTTGTGCGGTTCATCGTGAAGTTCTCGCCGATAACTACCTTGCCGTCGAACAGCTTGTAGTCGGCATTGGCACGTGCCGAAAGGCGGTTGAACTTAGAGTCCTTGATGGTTCCCACGTTGCCGTAGTAGCCTGCCGAGAAGAATGCCGAACCTTTCTCGCCGCCATTGCTCACCGAGAGGTTGTACTGCTGCACCACTCCCGTGCGGGTGATTTCCTTGAACCAGTCGGTGTCGCCGAAGCGAACGGTGGCTCCTTCGTCGAGAAACATATTCATTCTCATGCCGTTGAGCACGGGGATGCCGGCCTGGTTGTAGCCCCAGTCGAAGTTATAGCCCAGCGCGTTGTTGTTGGGATTGAGGCCGTCGTTGACAGATGCCTGCCAGAAAGCGCGTCCCCACTCGCTGGCGTTCATGGTTTCGATCTTGTTGGTGTAGAACGAAGCAGCCACGCTGGCATCGAAGTTCACCTTCACCTTGCCCTCCTTGCCTTTCTTGGTGGTGATGATGATGACGCCGTTGGCTGCGCGCGAACCATAGATAGATGCCGAGGCTGCATCCTTGAGCACCTGGATAGACTCGATGTCGTTGCCGTTGAGCTCGTGCATACCTGCCTTTGTGGGCACTCCGTCGATGATGTAGAGCGGGTCGTTGTCGTTCAGCGTTCCGATACCGCGGATGCGCACCGTGGCTGCACCGCTCGGATTACCGTCGGCAGAGATGTTCATACCCGGCACGCGGCCCTGCAGGGCTTTCATGGGGTTGTTCTCGTTCTGCTTCTGCATCTCGCTGACACTCACCGTCGACACGGCTCCCGTCAGGTCGGCCTTGCGCTGTGTGGTGTAGCCTGTCACCACCACCTCGCTAAGCTGCTGAGGATCGTTCTGCAAGGTGATTTTCAGACCGTCGGCAGCGGCTACTTCCTGTGACTGATAGCCCACATAGGAAATAACCAGCGTGGTGCCTGGCTTCACCTTCAACTCGAAGTTGCCGTCGAAGTCGGTAACTGTGCCGTTCGACGTGCCCTTCTCCATGACCGTGGCACCGATGACGGTCTCGCCGGTGGGGTCGACCACGGTGCCATGAATTTCCGATTGCGCGTACATTATAGTACACACAAGCAGGAAACCAAAACTTAGTAACGCTCTTTTTAGCTGTTCCATTTTTGTAGTTTAAGGGTTAGTAAATAGTTATTTTATGCTAAATATGCTGCAAACGTACAGCTTTTTGGGCTACATCGATAGCACAAATGTTGCATCGGATGCTAAAAATGATACATTGAAACAAATCACGACAACATAGTCAAAATCGTTTATCTGCACGGCAGACAGGCAGACAGCCTGCAAAGAAAACGGGTTGAAGGTTCACGAGCTAAGCGGCCATTTTTGCAACACGCTCCGTAAACTTTCTCCAGCAGCCCCGGAGCAACCTTACGGGGGCTTTGGAGCATTGTTACAGAGCCTCTGGAGCAATGTTACGGAGGCTCTGGAGAAAGCTTCCCAAGGTGCTCCGTAAAAACAACACGGCAGCAGGCTGGAACTAATCACCTTAGTTCCAGCCTGCTAATGCTTGAAAATTAAACCGAAAGATTACTCTGAACGCAATTCGGTGGGATAGATACCGTATTGCTTCTTGAAACAGTTTGAGAAGTAGCTCGGCGTGTGGAAGCCCACCTCGTAGGCTATTTCGGCAATGCTCTTGGTGGTGGTATTGATAAGGGTGCGGCCCCGTTGCAGCCGCATTTCCCTGAGCAGCTCCACGGGAGAGGTGCCCGTGAGGGCCTTCACCTTGCGGTAGAGCTGCACGCGGCTCATGCCGAGCTCGTCGCCGAGCTCGTCCATCTTAAGGTTGGGGTTCGACATATGCTGCTGGAAAACCTTTTTCAGGGTATCTGCAAACAGCTTGTCCTGCGTGCTCAGCTGCATAGGTGTCTCCTCCTTCTTGCCGTCGGCCAGGTGGCGCAGCTGCTGGCGGCTCTTGAGCAGGTTGTAGATGCGCGCTATGAGCAGCTGGGCATTGAATGGTTTGGTGATATAGGCATCGGCTCCGTGCTCGTAGCCCTCGACTTGCTGCGACTCGGTGCTGCGCGCCGTGAGCAGTATCACGGGTATGTGGCTGGTGATGCTGTCTTCCTTGAGCTGCTGACAGAACTGCAGGCCGTCCATCACGGGCATCATCACGTCGCTCACTATGATGTCGGGCACGCACTCGTGGGCCAGTTTCAGGCCGCTCTGGCCGTCAGCAGCTTCCAGAACGTAGAACTTGTCGGCAAGCAGGGTGCGCAGATAGCGGCGCATATCGGCGTTGTCGTCGACTATCAGCACATCGGAAAGCTCCTCGGAGTCGTCCTGTTTCATCTGAACCAGCCGCCCCTCCTGCACGCTTTCCTTCAAAGACTTCTGCCCGAGGGCGGCTTCTGCGGTGTTGTCGTCGACCGAGGGCTGCGCCATTCCCGACTTGAACTCGAGCACGCTTGACACAACCGTTTCCAGCTGAGCCACGTTGCGGCCCACGATGTCCATCATTTCGCTCCATTCGCCCTTGAGCACATTGGCATCCTGTATCTTCTTCACGGGGCCGGCAATGAGCGTAAGCGGTGTGCGCAGCATATGGCGGGCATTGGTATAGAAGGCGGTCTGCTCGTCGTGCATGGCGCGTATGCGGCGGTTGGCCTTCCGCGTCTGCTTCACGGCACGCCATATCATCAGCATACCCACTGCGAGGAGCAGTATGGCGCAGCCGGCGGCAATGATTATCTTGCTCTGCAGGTTGTAGAGGCCGAAGTATTCCTCGAGCTTGTCCTGAACGGTAACAAGGTTCTGGGTCTGCTCCATAAGCTCGTCGGCTGTGGCAGAGATGGATTCGACGTTCTCCGGCACCACGAGTATGCCTTCGAGAGTGGTTTCGAGGGGATAGGCTTGCTTGCCGAGGATGCTGAGCGCCAGCCTTACTATCTCCTCTCCGTGGGTGGGATAGATGTAGGTGGCTATCTGATGGCCGAGCTTCACGTACTCGAGGCCCTCGCCGGGCATACCGTCGATGCCCAGAATCTTCACCTTGCCCTCGGTCTTGGTCTCTACGACGGCCTTGTAGGCACCCGTGGCCATGCCGTCGTTGTGGCAGAAAACTATGTCGGGCACCTTGCCCGAGCGTATCTGGTCGCTAACTATCTTGAAAGCCTCGTCGGAACTCCATTTGCCGTCGCGCCAGACGTATTCTATATCGGTATGTCCGCTCATGGCTTCGGCAAATCCCTTGTGGCGCTCAATGGCCGGAGAGCAGCTCTTCGAGCCTGTCACCTCGAGCACAAAAAACTTCCGGCCCGTGGCTTCACGGCGCATTACGTCGACGACATGATAGCCTACGGTGTTTCCGGCTTCGAAGTTGTTGCCTCCGATAAAGGCTGTGTAGTTGCCCGATGCGGCCTTGCGGTCGAAGCAAATCACGGGTATGCCACGGGCCATGACCCTGTCGATGGCGGCAGAAACGGCTCTGCCATCGTTTGGAGCCACCACGAGCAGGTCGATGCCGGAGTTTGCAAGGCTGTCAATCTGCCTGATTTGCAGCTGCGTGTCGTCGCCGGAGCTGGCTATGCTGATAGAAACAGGATGGTCGTAGAGGTGCTGGGCGGCAAGCATCTCGCTGTTGACCTTCTCCCGCCAGCGCCCGCCGGAGCATTGCGAAACACCAATCTTGTAGCCTTTCTCGCCGCCAGAACATGACGACAGGGCAACGATAGCCGCCAATATAATAAGGTGTAATACAGTTTTTCTCATTCTTTAGTAGTTCGTCTGACGCGACAAAGTTAACAAATCAGTCGGAAATGCAAAGGAAAAATTGAGTTCTTTGTGTCCGTGAATTAAAAAAAATATCTTGCAACAATGATTTCTTAATAAAGTAATATGAGTCATATTGGTCGGTAATATGAGTCATATTGGTCGGTAAAATGAGTCATATTACTTTAAGGTAAGGCACCTACAATTCGGAAAACTCTGGGGGCGTGCAGCTGGTTTTGGTGCCTAAACGATTGCCATGACGCAGAAAATAGTTAACTTCGCCGCATGAAATTCATTGCAATCATACCCGCCCGCTATGCTTCCACTCGCTTTCCGGGCAAGCCGCTTGCCCTTCTTGGCGGCAAGACGGTGATAGAGAGAGTTGTCGAACAGGTGTCTCAGGTAATCGGCGACGTGCGCGTGGCTACCGACGACGTGCGCATAGCCCGTGCCGTAGAGGGCTTTGGCGGCAGCGTAGTGATGACACGCAGCGACCACAAGAGCGGCACCGACCGCATACGCGAGGCTATGGACATCGTGTGCGGCCTGCGGGCGGCCAATGCCGGACAGGCCGTCACTCCCCTGCCCCGCAGCGAGTGGCCCGACGTGGTGGTCAATGTGCAGGGCGACGAGCCTTTCATCCAGCCCTCGCAGATAGCCACGGTGATGCAATGTTTCGACGACGAGGCCACCGAGATAGCCACCCTGGGCAAGCCTTTCACCTCGATGGATGCCGTCAGGAACCCCAACTCGCCCAAGATAGTGACCGACCTGAGGGGCAATGCGCTCTATTTCTCGCGCTCGGTGATACCTTACGTCCGCGGAAAAGCCGAGGAAGAGTGGGCCTCGTGCCACACTTTCCTGAAGCACATTGGACTCTATGCCTACCGCCGCGAGGTGCTCTGCCGCGTCACCGAGCTGCCACAGTCGCCCTTGGAGGTGGCCGAAAGCCTTGAGCAGCTGCGCTGGCTACAGAACGGATACCGCATAAAGGTGGGGCTGACGGATGTGGAAACGGTCGGCATTGACACTCCCGAAGACCTCGAAAGAGCCGAACAGATACTCAATAACCACTATGACAAGAAACATTGATGCGTGGCTCGAGCCACGCCGCAACGCCGTCAGACAGGCGTTTCAGGTGCCACAGGAGAAGCAACCGCTGGTGGACAGCTTCTTCGAGAAGCTGCGCCAGCTGGCGGAAAGCAGCAGCGACCAGGGCGACTTTGAGCGACGGATGCTCAGCAGCCCGCTGTCGCTGGAGTTCAACCAGCTTATGGCGGACCTTATGCCCTATGTGCGCCAGTCGCCATACGCTGACAATGCCGGCCATTCAGCCTCGGCAACTTCCGGCAACAGCGTGAACGACCGCCTCTACAAGGGCATCGACACGAGTGCCGCAAACCGGCAACCGTCGCGTCAGGACACGAAAACAGAGATGAAAGCCGCCGCCAGGATGGTGGCAGAGGAGGTGGGATGGCATATCCCGATAGTGCGCAGGGTGCTGACGTGGCTCAACCTCTGGCACCTATTGCGCCGATGGTTCGGCAAGCGGTAAGGGGCTGTCAGCCTTGTTCTATCGTTACGACAAGTGCCTGACGAGTGTCGGGAGCTATGCGGAAGCGGTTGTCGGAACGCAGACCAACAACCCACACCACGCGGCCACTGCCGTCGGCCAGCACCAGCTGTCGCTGCCGGGCCGGTAGCGGCAACTTGCTGTCGGTAAGCAGGTCGCTGACGAGCTTTGTGCCCCTCATTCCGAACGGCACGAGCCTGTCGCCATGCTCCCACAGCCTGAGAACAAGCGGGAACTCCACCTTTGCAGCATCGAGCGAAGCCACATTGTTGCTTCGCTCAACAACGAAACCGCCATCAACCACGCGTCGGCTCACTCGCAGTTTTCTGCCGTCGGCAAGGCAGTAGACACCTGCTTCGGGCACCTTCAGCGGCTTGAACTGTTGCTTTTCAATCTTGTCTATCAGCAAACGCTGCCCGTGGGTAACGAGCTGATGGGTGGCCGAACACCAGCTGCGGCCAGAAGGCAGAGTGACGAAGTCGCCTCCGGCAGGCTGTGACGTGGCAGCCGAAGCATCCGAATGGACATGACGCAGAAGGAAAGACATGATGTCGGAAACCTGTGAAGGCGTGAAGCCGTAGCCTTTCAAAACTGAGAAAAGCACGTACTCGGGCGAAGCTTCGGCAAAAAGGAGCCTAAGGTCGATGCTCTGCCCGTCGAAACAGCGCGAAACGGCACTCTGAACGGCAGCATCGAGCATCTTCGCTGCTTCAGAAAGATGGCTGGCTGTGAGCGAGATGGCTTCCCTGGCCGAGGGATTGACAGTCTCCATCATCGGCAAGAGCTTAAGGCGGATGGCATTGCGCGTGAAAACAGTCTCGAGATTGGTGCTGTCGACAACATAGTCCTGCCCCTTTAAACGAAGATAATCGAGCACATCGCTGCGCGACAAGCCGAGCATCGGTCGCAGCACGCAGCCGTTGCGCGGACTCATACCTGTCAGTCCGCTGATGCCCGTGCCCCGAATGAGGTTCAGAAGAACCGTCTCTACATTGTCATCGCGGTGGTGGGCCACGCATATTCCGGCGGCATCGAGGTCGCGGCGCAGGCGTTCAAAGTAGCTGTAGCGCAGATTGCGTGCAGCCATCTCAATGCTTTGATGGTGGAGTGCGGCATATTGGCGAGTGTCGAAATGCACCAGATGGAACTCAACAGCGAGCTTCTGGCACAGCGTTCTACAGAAATTCTCATCGCGAAACGACTCCTCGCCACGCAGCAGAAAGTTGCAATGTATTGCTTCAACCCTATATCCCAATTCCTTGAGAGACAGCAACAAAGCCACACTATCGGCTCCGCCGGAAAGTGCAACGAGATAGAGCGCGTCGCTGTTCATGCCACATTGAAGTGCGGCAAACTGCGAAACGGTGGAGAGAAAGGCTTTAGGGTCGGACATAAAGGCTGCTGAGGCTATCTATTCAACATACAGCACGAGTCCTTTCAGGTACTCGCCTTCGGGATGATATATGTTAATGGGATGGTCGGCAGGCTGGTGGAGCTGGTGCAGTATGCGCACCTTGCGCCTTGCCTGAGCCGCTGCCGTGAACACGGCTTGGCGGAACTGCTCCTTGCTGACCACCTGCGAACAGCTGAAAGTGAACAACAGACCTCCGCTCTGTATGTGTTGCAGGCCCTTCAGGTTGAGCCTCGTGTATCCCTTGAGCGCGTTCTTCAATGCCCCTCGGTGCTTGGCAAAGGCCGGTGGGTCAAGAATGATGAGGTCGTAGGTCTGGTCGTGGCTGTCGAGATAGCGGAAAGCATCCTCACAGAAAGCCTCATGGCGCTGGTCGGAAGCCGGGAAGTTAAGCGCAATATTGCTGTTGGTGAGTTCCACAGCCTTAGCCGAGCTGTCGACAGAATGAACCAACCGCGCTCCGCCACGCATGGCATAGACTGAGAAGCCGCCCGTGTAGCAGAACATATTGAGCACCTTGCGGCCACGCGAATAGCTCTCGAGCAAGCTGCGATTGTCGCGCTGGTCAACGAAAAAGCCGGTCTTCTGACCCTTGAGCCAGTCAACACGGAACCTCAGACCGTTTTCCAAGGCCACGTTCTCGGTCGTTCCGCCAAGCAGAAACTCGTTCTCCTGCCCCAGCTCAGCCTTGAAAGGCAACGTGGTTTCACTCTTGTAGAAGATGTTGTCTATGCGTTCCTGCATCACCTCGGCAAGCGCATCGGCCACCTGTTTGCGGCAAAGGTGCATACCAACGCTGTGTGCCTGCATGACAGCCGTGCGCCCATAGCAGTCCACGACAAGCCCCGGCAGGTTGTCGCCCTCACCATGCACAAGCCTGTAGATGGTGTTCCTCGTCTGGCTGGCAGCCGTCTGACCGTCTGTGGGAGCATCAGCTACGGCTTCGGGCACCACTCCCAAGGTCTGGCGAACGCTCAGAGCTGCTTCGAGACGGCGTTTCCAGAAAGCAGTATCTATCGTTATATCATTGAAAGACAGCACCCTGACAGCAATAGAGCCTATCTGGTAGTGTCCCACTGCTATGAAACGCTTGTCGTGGGTGAGCACTCTCACCACCTCGCCCTCGTCTATGGGCAGGTCGATATGGGCTATTGCACCCGAGAAAATCCACGGATGGAAACGCAGAAGGCTGTCCTCCTTGCCGCGTTTGAGGATTATTTGTTTGTAATTCATTGCTGTAAAGGAGTTTCGTTGGTGATGTCGGATGCCTGCTGTTGGGGCTGAACGGGGGCTGGAACTACAACAAGCCGGTAGTCGCCAGTGGCCTCAAGCCTCAGAAGTTCCTCGTAAAGGCTGATGCAAGCCCATGCGTCGGTGGCTGCATATAGCTTCTGCGCATCGGTGAGCACATCCCTTTCCCAATTAGAAAGCTGCTCGCGCTTGCGTATCCGCATACCGAAGAAGTTGGCATAGAGCTTCTGAAGACTCATGTCCTCGATGCCAATGCGCTTCACTTCGTGCTGAAGGTCGATGAACAAGCCGGGTGTGAAGGCTGCTCTCTTGTGCAACATCAGCATATCGTCTTGCAAAGAGAGCCCCACCTTGGGCACAGTGGTGTCTTCGAGAAGGCGCAGCAACGACGGCGTAAGCCCCGTCATGTTGAGCCGGAAGAGGAAACAGATGTCGCGCGTACTGACCTGAAGAAGCGACACTTTGTGGTTTTCGCCACGCCGGAACGAAGGGCGCGTCTCGCTGTCGATGCCCAACAAGTCGCAACTGAGCAGGTAGTCCACTGCCCTTTCAGCCTCGCCAGCCGACTGCACGACAACAATCCGCCCCTGAAAGACCACCCGGGGCAACTGAGGGATTAAACTCTTGTCGTAACGGTTGTATAAAAGTTTTTCCATTTAGGTTGCGAAATTACGAAAAAAACTTCTAATACCTACTCAGAATGTGGTGCTTTTTATTTACTTTTGCACATTATTTTCATGTTGAACAACAAGCATTTAACACCATAATAATATCATGGCGAAGAAGAAACAAACGAAAAACAAGACCACATTCAGCCGCGCCATAGGCATCGACTATATCATAAACGACAAGACAAACTTTGTTTATGGCCTTATTCTTATAGCCGTAGCGATATATATCACCATAGCTTTCGTGAGCTACTTCAACACCGCGCAGGCCGACCAGAGCCTCGTCACGGCACTGCGACCGGGCGAGATAGAGAACACCGGACGGCAGTTCCAGAACATCTGCGGCAGCTTGGGAGCCATAATATCGCACTTCCTGATAGCCCGTTCGTTCGGATTGCCGGCATTCCTGATACCGTTGTTCGTGGTGCTTTGCGGACTGAAGATGATGGGAGTCTACCGAGTGAACCTGATAAAGTGGTTCTTCGGAACCTCGCTGGTGATGGTATGGAGTTCCATAACGCTCGCCAAGTTCCTCACTCCGCTGATGAGCAATCATGTGTTCAACCCCGGTGGCGACCACGGCGCGTTCGTGTGCCAGTGGTTTGAGAACATTATCGGCGCGCCGGGACTCATTGCCTTGCTGCTGATAGTAGCATTGGCGTTCCTCACCTACCTCACTTCGGAGACTATCATCGTGATTAGGAAAATGCTTAACCCCGTAAGCTACATTACAAAGAAGGTGAAATTCACCATCGCAACGCCCGCGACCGACGACGGCAGCAGCTGTCAGAACGTTGAAACAGCGGCTGACCCCACCGTATTCGACAACCCCGAGGAGCAGGTTGTTGACTTCAAGATAGAGAATACGCCCGCAACAGACAACATCGCGGCTGCCGCAAGCCCGAAGAAGGCGGCCAAGAACGATGCCACGGCGCAGGGAGAAAGCGAGTTCAGCATCGAAGCGCCCAAGGAAGAGGAGAAAGCCAAAGGCAACGACGTGTCGGGTAAGGACAAGATACTTACTCCGATAAACCCTCTGGAGCCTTGGACAAGATACAAATTCCCCACTCTCGACCTGCTGAAGCAGTATCCTTCGGACAGCTCAAACTACATTGACCCGCAGGAACAGGAGCGAAACAAGAACCGAATAATAGAAGTGCTCCACAACTTCGGTGTCGAGATATCTTCAATACGAGCCACCGTGGGTCCCACCATCACCCTTTACGAGATCACTCCAGCACCGGGAGTGAAGATTTCGCGCATCAAAAACCTTGAAGACGACATAGCTCTGAGCCTCGCTGCACTGGGCATCCGCATCATTGCCCCTATGCCGGGAAAGGGAACTATAGGCATAGAGGTGCCCAACGAGAAGTCGAACATCGTATCGATGCACAGCATACTGAACTCTAAAAAGTTCCAGGAGTCGCGCTTCGAGCTTCCGATAGCACTGGGAAAGACCATCACCAACGATGTGTTCATGGTGGATCTGGCCAAGATTCCACACCTGCTGGTGGCTGGAGCCACTGGTCAGGGAAAGTCGGTGGGCATGAACGCCATCATCACATCACTGCTTTACAAGAAGCATCCCAACACTCTGAAGTTTGTTTTGGTAGACCCTAAGAAGGTGGAGTTCAGCGTTTATGCTCCGATAGCCAACCATTTCATGGCAGCCAATGAGGAAAACGAAGAGGAACCGATTATCACCGATGTCCAGAAAGTTGTGAAAACGCTCAAGGGATTGTGCGTGATGATGGACACCCGCTACGATTTGCTGAAGAAAGCCGGTGCCCGCAACATCAAGGAATACAACCAGAAGTTCCTCAACCACAGGCTTAACCCGGAAGACGGACATGACTTTATGCCCTATATCGTTATCATTATCGACGAGTTTGCCGACCTTATCATAACTGCCGGAAAGGAAATCGAGACCCCGATAACGCGTATAGCACAGCTTGCCCGTGCCGTTGGTATGCACATGGTGATAGCTACCCAGCGCCCGTCGACAAAGGTAATTACAGGCGGTATCAAGGCCAACTTCCCCGGAAGGATTGCTTTCAAGGTGAGTTCACGCATCGACTCGAGCATCATTCTCGACCGCACGGGAGCCCATCAGCTCATTGGACGTGGAGATATGCTCTACTCCAACGGCTCCGAACCGGTGCGCGTGCAGTGTGCTTTCGTTGATACACCCGAGGTGGAGAGCATCAACGAGTTCATATCTTCCCAGCCTGGACCACTCCATCCCTTAGACATACCCGAACCGCTGAGTGAGGATGGCGGTGCCGCAGGGCAGTCGGGTCTCGATGCTGGCTCGCTTGACCCGCTCTTCAAGGATGCTGCCCAGCACATTGTTGCCACGCAACAGGGTTCTACGAGCATGATTCAGAGGAAGTTCTCGATAGGCTACAACCGTGCCGGACGCCTCATGGACCAGCTCGAAAAGGCCGGTGTAGTGGGTGCCGCACAAGGTTCCAAGCCTCGCGAGGTGCTCATTACCGACCCCGTGAGCCTCGACAACCTGCTCGCTTCGCTGGCTTAGCGAAGCGTTGAGCTGTCTTTTCCGTTTGCCAAGACTGCAAACGGCGATTTCGGAAAAAACTAATTAGTGTGTTTTCGGACTTCTTCGCAACTGTGCGGAGAGGTCCGACTGTTATTGTCTGTGGCTTTCAGATTATGCTGTCAAGCCGTTTCCGCAGCTGTGCGGCCATAGACTTGCGAATGGCAAGCCTTATCTGGCAAGTGTTGTCAAAGGTTTGCGACACTATGCGCGGCGAGAGTTCCTTCACAATACGCATCACCTCGTTCATTGCGGGGTAGCTGAAGCTGTAGTCTATCACCTCTTCAACCTGACGGCTGACGGTCTCTGCGTTTGCCAGAGCATCGGCAGCAGCCTCCCGATAGGCCACTATCAATCCGCCTGTACCAAGGTTCACCCCACCATAATACCTCACCACGACCACCAGCACGTTGGTTAGCTCGCGACTGTTTATCTGTCCCAGTATGGGCTTACCAGCCGTGCTCGAAGGCTCGCCGTCGTCATTGGCACGAAACTCAGTGCGTTCCGGCCCAAGCATATAGGCATAACAGACGTGGCGCGCATCGTAGTACTTCTTCCTGTAAGATGCGAGCAACGCCTTAATATCATCTGTAGTGTCTACATGATGGGCAAAGGCGAGGAACTTGCTACGCTTTTCGGTGTAGTAGCCCTCGCCTGTTTTGTCGGTTATAGTGAGATATTCGTCGTTCACTTCTTGTCTGTTGAGCTATGAAAGCTTATGGATTACAAGTCCGCTTCTGAGTTTAGGCTCGAACCATGTTGCCTTTGGAGGCATTATCTTGCCGCTGTCGGCAATGTCCATAATCTGTTTCATCGACACGGGATAGAGTGCCAGGGCAGCACGCATCTCCCCACTGTCGACCCTGCGCTTGAGTTCTCCCAGTCCGCGCAGGCCTCCGACGAAGTCTATACGCTTTGAAGAGCGCAGGTCGCCAATCTGCAATATCTCGTCAAGGATAAGGCGGCTGGAAATATCCACGTCGAGAACACCTATCGGGTCGGTATTGTCGTAGGTGCCTTCCTTGGCTGTCAGCGAGTACCAGTGGCTGTCGAGATAGAGCGAGAACTCGTGCATCTGGGCAGGCTTGTATATCTCTTCACCCTTATCAACGACGACGAAGTTCTTCTGCAGGGCTGCTATGAATTCCTCAGAAGTGAGTCCGTTCAGGTCCTTGACAACCCGGTTGTAGTCCAAGATAGTCAACTGACTTGCCTGGAAGCATACTGCCATGAAGTAGTTATACTCCTCGTCACCACGGTGGTTGGGATTGAGCTTGGCTTTCTCGGCACCGACCAATGCGGCGGCGGCACTGCGGTGATGACCGTCGGCGATGTAAAGGCTTGGCATCTTGGCAAACTCGCGGGTTATGGTTTCGATGTCCTTCTCATCGGCAACACACCAGAACTTGTGTCCGAAGCCGTCGATGGGAGCAATGAAATCGTATTCCGGCTCTGTAGCCGCATAGCGCATGATAAGCTCATTGAGCACTTCGTTGTCGGGATAGGCAAAGAACACCGGCTCGATGTTGGCATTGTTCACGCGAACGTGCTTCATGCGGTCTTCCTCTTTGTCGCGTCGTGTGAGCTCATGCTTCTTTATCACACCCGTCATGTAGTCATTCACGTAGGCTCCCACAACAAGACCATACTGCGTCTTGCCGTTCATCTCCTGGGCATAGATGTAGTACTGCTCCTTGTCGTCTTGCACGAGCCATCCCTTCTGCTGGAATTTAGCAAAGTTCTCAGCCGCCTTTTCATAGACGCGAGGGTCGTATTCGCTTGTTCCTACGGGGAAATCAATCTCGGGTTTGATGATGTGGTAGAGGCTCATCTCGTTGTCGCCGGCTTCGGCGCGGGCCTCTTCGCTATCGAGAACATCGTAAGGACGGCTCTCAACACGCTCTACCAGATTCTTCGGTGGGCGTAAGCCACGAAATGGTTTAACTGTTGCCATAGTTGTTTGCTTTTATAATGTTTGTTTACGGTTCTGTGATCGCATACGGTAAAGCCTTTCAGTGAACCCGCCATTTTTCAGAAAATCATCACTCAGGCGTTGAAGCTGTCGGTATAGCAAATAGTCTGCTTGCTTGATGAGGACAATACACATATTGGCAATTGTCTCTGGCGGTCTTGTTGCTGCCAATTCCAGAAAGAAAGCTGCATCAGAGTGCATCTTTCCCAGCTTGCGCATCGCCTCCAGCTCCTCGCTACCCTCTTCCCACTGACGGCAATGCCGCGTCTTCAGATAGTCTTCGTAGTCTTCCAACAGCTCTTGCAACGATGCCTTTGCCACATTAACGAGCTTTATTTCCGTCTTAGCACTGGTTGTACTGGCCGCACAGCCCTCAATGATATTCTGTTTGCCCGAGCGTGCAGCCTGAACCATCTGGTCTATGGTGCGGTCCCCCTTCGACAGAAAGCGCTCACAGAAGTCATAGGTAAGCTGAAAAATCACATCCGCTTTCTGATAAGACAGCAACTTTTTGTAGTTGCCGTTGTGGGGAATGAGCTGTTCTGGCATTGCGATTTTTGCTTTTTCAAGATGGTTGATGGGATTTTGCAGAGTGACCTTAAGGACTTTAAGGACCTTAAGGACTTTAAGGACCTTAAGGACTTTAAGGACTTTAAGGACTTTAAAGGACTATAAGGACTTTTAAAAGTCCCTAAGCCCCTAAAGTCCTTATATTCCCAAACTATTTGTTTACTTGGAATTTGGTATCTCCGTCACGGAAGAAAGCATTGATCTGCTTTGCTGCTGCTATACCGGCATTGATGTTGGCCTCTGCTGTCTGGGCTCCCATCTTCTTGGGAGTAGAGAAATAGCGGCCCTCGAACTGCTGGAACTCTGCATCGGCATCGGGTTTGATGTCGGTAACAAACTTCAGGTCAGTGCGCTCAGCCATGAGTTTCACAAGTTCAGGCTCATTGATGACCTCCTTGCGTGCGGTGTTGACCAGCACACCACCCTTCTTCATCTTGCCCACCAGAGCGTAGTTGATGCTCTCGCGTGTCTCGGCTGTTGCCGGGATGTGGAGCGAAACCACGTCGCACTGCTCGAAGAGCTTGTCCTGGCAGTCAACAGCTTTCACTCCGGCAGCCTCGATTACGCTTGCAGGGCAGAAAGCATCATAGGCATACACCTCCATGCCGAAGCCTTTGGCTATGCGAGCCACGTTGCGTCCCACGTTGCCGAAAGCCAGGATACCGAGCTTCTTGCCGAGCAACTCAGAGCCAGCCTTGCCGTTATAGAAGCCGCGGACAGCCATCACCAGCAGTCCGAACACCAGTTCTGCAACGGCATTGGCGTTCTGTCCGGGAGTGTTCTCGGCCACCACGCCATGAGCAGTGGCTGCTGCCAGGTCGATGTTGTCATATCCGGCACCTGCACGAACCACGATTTTCAGCTGCTTTGCAGCATCGAGCACCTCGCTGTCTACCTTGTCCGAGCGGATAATCATTGCATCCACGTCGGCAACGGCAGCCAGAAGCTGTGCCTTCTCGGTGTACTTCTCAAGCAGCACAAGCTCGTTGCCGGCTGCCTCAACTTCTTTTCTGATACCCTCGACAGCAGCTGCTGCGAAAGGTTTTTCTGTTGCTACTAATACTTTCATTGCTTAATTGCTTATGTTCGTTATGTCCTTATCATATAATGTGCTATGCAAAGTTACGGCTTTTATGCGTAACAGCCAAAGCAACAGGTAATGTTTTCTGAGCAAACACAGCCCACTTGTCAACAAAAAAAGGCGGCAAGAAGCCTGTCACGGCTCTCTGCCACCTTTTATTATATATGTATGCCTTCGGGCAACACCGTCTTAGTGCTGTGCTTCGAAGTCCTTCATAGCCTGAACAAGTGCCTGGCAGCCCTCGATTGTCTGGGCATTGTAGCACGAAGCGCGGAATCCGCCAACGCTGCGGTGGCCCTTGATGCCCACCATACCGCGCTCAGTGGCAAAGTCGAAGAACGGCTTTTCAAGCTCTTTGTACTCGTCGTTCATCACGAAACAGATGTTCATCAGCGAGCGATCCTCCTCTGCCACGGTGCCGCGGAAGAGCTTGTTGCGGTCGATTTCGCCATAAACGATTTCGGCGCGCTGCTTGGCCAGTTTGTCCATAGCCTCTACGCCACCCTGCTTCTTCACCCAACGCATGGTCTCAAGCAGCGAGTAGATAGGCACTACGGGAGGAGTGTTGAACATAGAACCCTTCTCGACGTGGGTCAGATAGTTCATCATCGTGGGCAACTCGCGCGGAGCCTTGCCCAGCTTGTCGTTCTTCAGGATGACAACAGTCACACCGGCCATCGACATATTCTTCTGTGCACCGGCATAGATGCAGTCGTATTTGGCAACGTCAACAGGACGGCTCATGATGTCCGACGACATATCGGCTACCAGGGGCACTGCCACGTCGAGGTCCTGACGCATCTCCGTACCATAGATAGTGTTGTTGGTGGTGATGTGCAGATAGTCTACATCGGCAGGAACGCTCCATCCCTTCGGGATGAAAGTGTAGTTGGCATCCTTTGAAGAAGCCACTTCAACCACCTCGCCATAGAGCTTAGCCTCCTTCTCAGCCTTGTTGGCCCATGTGCCAGTGTTCAGATATGCAGCCTTCTTCAGGAGCAAGTTGGCAGGCACCTGGGTGAACTGGAGCGACGCACCGCCACCGAGGAATATCACCGAGTAGCCTTCGGGCACGCTCAGAAGGTCTTTTATCAGAGCCTCAGCCTCGTCAACGACAGGCTGGAAGTCCTTTGCCCTGTGGCTGATCTCCATCAGAGAGAGTCCCGAACCATTGAAATCCAAAATCTGCTTGGCCGTATTCTCAATCACCTCGCGGGGAAGCATCGAGGGTCCGGCGTTAAAGTTGTACTTCTTCATATTGTTTCTATTGTTTTAGTAACGTTTATTTCGTTATTCGTGCAGTGTTAGTTTTCTGCGCTGCGAAGTTACAAACATTTATTTATTTGCCCAAACAATCGAGCAAAAAGTTACTTCAAACACTGTTTTTAGCCCTGTTTCGTCAACCAAAGGGCTTTGTAACTGACGGATGGCACAGCCCTGCCGGTGCCACGGTTCACTCTCGAAGTGCTCCTTGCACGCCGCCGCTACGTCGTCCGCAGCTCTGTCTCGTCGACGAGGTAACGCTGAAGGTGGCGGTCGATGGGGCTGCGGGTGGCCGACGGGGTGAACTTGCAGAAGAGGCGGCGCACGTGGCGACGCACGTCGTAGTCAGCCGGATTGTCAACCATCTCGCTGCTTATTGCCAGATGGAAGCGGCCAAACTCGTCGAGCACAACGGTGTTGCCCGACTGCAACACGAGCCTCATCTCCTCGACCAGAGCCTTTATTGCGGCATACATATCGGCCTCGGTGAGGGTGGTGTTGGCGCATATACGGCGCGCCAACTCGCGCGTATGCACTTCTTCGGTTGATACTGCACGGCCATACCAGCGACCGTTTACCTTGTGGTTTCTGCTTTGGAAAAGTTTTATTCTCAGTGACATAATCTATTGGTGTTTTGTTTTCATCTGCAAAGATAGCACTCGAGGTGTGCCTGCTGCAAGCATATTTCGGAGAACCATCAGACTAAGTGCAAAGTAATATGGGCCATATTACTGACCAATATGGGCCATATTACCGACCAATATGGGCCATATTACTTTCCCGCGAGGCATCGGCTGTTCTTTTTTCGGCGGCATAGCTGCCGTAAGCGGCTGTTTTTTCATACTTTTGCAGCAAAGCTTCAGAAAGATGATAACCAGAGAAACCATAGACCAGCTGCCCTCGCCCTGCTACGTGGTAGAGGAAGAGCTGCTGCGCCGCAACCTGCGGCTAATTGCATCAGTGGCCGAAAGGGCCGGTGTAGAGATTATTCTTGCGTTCAAGGCGTTTGCCCTGTGGAAGACGTTTCCCATCTTCCGCGAGTACATCGATGCCACCACTGCCAGCTCGCTCTTCGAGGCACGCCTCGCAGCAGAGCAGTTCGGCTCGCCTGCCCACACCTATTCGCCGGCCTACACCGACGACGAGGTGGAACAGATTGCACGCCTGTCGTCGCACCTCACCTTCAATTCGCTCTCGCAATACCAGCGCCACTACCAGCGTGCAAGGCTGGCCAATCCGAGCCTTAGCTTCGGACTGAGGGTGAACCCGCGCTACTCCGAGGTGGAGACGCTGCTCTACAACCCCTGCGCTCCGGGCACGCGCTTCGGCATTGCGGCTGAGAAGCTGCCCGAGAAGCTGCCCGACGGCATCGAGGGTTTCCACTGCCACTGCCACTGCGAGAGCGGAAGCGACGTGTTCCGCCGCACTCTCAGCCATATTGAAAGGCAGTTTGGGAAGTGGATGCCGCAGCTGCGCTGGATGAACTTCGGGGGCGGCCACCTGATGACGCGCGCCGACTACGACGTAGACCTGCTCGTCGACACGCTGACAGAGTTCCGCCATCGCCACCCCAACCTGCACGTCATACTGGAGCCGGGCAGTGCTTTCGCCTGGCAGACGGGGCCGCTCGTGGCAAAGGTGGTGGACATAGTGGAAGACTGCGGCATACGCACGGCGATACTCAACGTCAGCTTCACCTGCCACATGCCCGACTGTCTGGAGATGCCCTACTACCCCACCGTGGAGGGAGCGACGCACATCGACGAGCCGACAGCCGCCATGCAGGACGGAGGCTGCGCCGCAACGGCAAAAGAAAAAGACAACTGCTACCGTCTGGGCGGCAACAGTTGTCTGAGCGGTGACTATATGGGTATGTGGCGGTTCGACCACGAACTGCAGGTGGGCGAGCCTGTAGTGCTTCACGACATGATACACTACACGACGGTGAAGACCACCATGTTCAACGGCATAGGTCATCCGGCGATAGCCCTTCTCAAGGCCGACGCCTCTGTGGAGGTGCTCCGCCAGTATGCCTACGACGACTACTTGCTGAGGATGGACTGATTGATATAGTCGACAATCCATGCTCCCACCTCACGCGTTCCGTAGTGGACACCGCCTTCTACCTGTATCTCCGGCGTGCGCACGTTGGCATCGAGCGATGCGTCGACAGCCTTGCGGATGAGTGCAGCCTCGTCGTTGAGGTTGAAATACTCGAGCATCATGGCCACCGAGAGTATCTGGGCCAGCGGGTTGGCAAGGTTCTTGCCGGCAGCCTGGGGCCATGAGCCGTGGACGGGCTCGAAGACGGGAGTGCTCTCGCCGGTTGAAGCCGATGGCAGCAGGCCCATAGAGCCGCTGATGCAAGAGCCTTCGTCGGTGAGGATGTCGCCAAAGGTGTTCTCTGTTACCATCACGTCGAAGAACGTAGGCTCGGAAATCATGCGCATCGAAGCATTGTCCACGAACATATAATCGGTTTCAACATCGGGATACTGGGGAGCCATCTCCTTGGCTATCTGCCTCCACAGGCGCGACGAAGCAAGCACATTGGCCTTGTCGACGACCGTGAGGTGGCGGCGGCGACGACGTGCATACTCGAAGCCCACGCGCAGTATGCGCTCTATTTCGGGCCGCGTGTAGTAGTTGGTGTCGTATGCCTTGTCGTTGTCCTGGTACTTCTCGCCGAAATACATTCCGCCGGTAAGCTCGCGTATGCAGATGAAGTCGGCTCCCTCAACAAGCTCAGCCCGCAGCGGCGACTTGTGAAGCAGGCAGCGGAAAGTCTGCACCGGACGTATGTTGGCAAAGAGTCCGAGCTGCTTGCGCATAGCCAGCAGTCCCTGCTCGGGGCGCACCTTGGCCGTTGGATCGTTGTCGTACTTGGGGTCGCCCACTGCTGCAAAGAGCACCGCGTCGGCCTCCTGACAAGCCTCGAGGGTCTCGGGGGGAAACGGGTCGCCGCATACATCGATGGCATGGGCACCAGCTACGGCCTCGGTGTACTCCACTTCGTGGCCGAACTTGGCGGCAATGGCATCCATGACAGCCACTCCCTGGGTCATTATCTCCGGTCCGATACCGTCGCCGGAGATTACTGCAATTTTCAGTTTCATATCTTTTCAGTCTGTTGGTATTGTGCTATTATATATAAATAAGGTGTCGACAGCAGCCCTATTCCCCACTCTCGAAGATGTTGAGCATCTTGAACGTGGCCTTGATAGCAGCCTCTGTCTGGTCGGCATCGAGCCCTCGGGTGCGCAGCAGCTTGTCGCCGTTGCGCCATGTGATGATGGTCTGCACGAGTGCATCGGTCCTTCCGCCGGGCGGTATGCTCACGCTGTAGTTGTCGAGCAGCGGGAATGTGCGTCCGAGATAGTTCTTATAGATTAGCCTCAGAGCCTTCACGAAGGCATCATACTGTCCGTCGCCCGTGCTGTCGGCCTCGTACTGCTGTCCGTTTATCTCGACCTTGATGCTTGCCAAGGGCTTCAGTCCGTAGCTGGTGCTCACCATGTAGCTCACGAGTTTCACCTTGTCTTCAGGCGCATTGTGCTTCAGCACGTCGCTGACGATATACGGAAGGTCGTCCTGAGTGACGAGTTCCTTTTTGTCGCCCAGCTCTGTTATGCGCTCGGTGACACGCCGCGTCTGCTCGGGAGTGAGCTCCAGTCCCAGTTCTTCCAGGTTCTTGGCAATGTTGGCACGGCCCGAGTTCTTGCCGAGAGCATACTCGCGCCTGCGTCCGAAGCGCTCTGGAATAAGGTCGTTGCTGTAGAGATTGTTCTTGCTGTCGCCGTCGGCATGGACTCCCGCCACCTGTGTGAAGACATTGTCGCCCACTATCGGCTGGTTGGGAGCTACCGCAATGCCGCTGTATCCCTCAACAAGACGGCTTATCTCGTTGAGCCGGCTCTCGTCGATATTGGTCTGCGCGTGGAAGTGATCCTTGAGAATGGCCTGCACGCTGGCCAGCGGTGCGTTGCCCGAACGCTCGCCAAGACCGTTGACCGTGACGTGAAGACCGCTCGCACCGGCCAAAACAGCAGCCAGAGAGTTGCTCACGGCAAGGTCGTAATCGTTGTGGGCGTGATAGTCGAAGTGGAGTTCGGGATAGCGTTTCACCATCTTTCGGAAATACTCTATCACCTGCAAGGGGTTCATAATGCCCAGAGTGTCGGGCAGCATGAACCGCCGTATGGGGTAGCTGCGGAGCGTATCTACAATCTGATACACGTATTCGGGCGAGTCCTTCATGCCGTTGCTCCAGTCCTCGAGGTAGAGGTTTACGGCCACCTGCTTCTGTTCGGCATAGCGCAGCACGCGGCAGATGTCGTCGAGATGCTCTTCGGGCGATTTGTGGAGCTGCTGGGTGCAGTGGCGCAGCGAGCCTTTGACCAGCAGATTGATAACCCGTCCGCCACACGAGAGAATCCAGTCGACCGACAGGTTGCCGTCTACAAAGCCCAACACCTCTACCCGGTCGAGCTTGCCTATGCTCTTGGCATAGCGGCAAATCATGCCAACGGCTTCCTTCTCGCCCTGCGACACACGGGCCGAAGCCACCTCGATGCGGTCTACGTTGACCTCACTGAGCAGCTTGCGGGCAATGACGAGCTTTTCGTGAGGCAGAAAGCTCACTCCGCTCGTCTGCTCGCCGTCGCGCAGCGTGCAGTCCATGATTTCCACCTGACGTGGAATGATGACGCGCTGAGAGCTTATCTGTTCTGCTGTTCCCATGCTTCAATCTTGTCTTTGTTCTCGAGCAGGAAGTCAATGTCGTCGAGGCCGTTCATCAGGCAGTGCTTCTTGTAGCCATTGATGTCGAAATGCTCGCTGCTGCCGGTGGCGAGATTGGTGACGGTCTGTGCCGGAAGGTCCACTCGCACCTCGGTCTTGGGATTGTCGTTGATGCTGGCAAACAGCTCCTTGAGAAAGCCATCGCTCACCTGCACGGGCAGCACGAAGTTGTTAAGTTCGTTGTTCTTGTGGATGTCGGCAAAGAACGAGCTTATCACTACGCGGAAGCCATAGCCTGCTATGGCCCAGGCAGCGTGCTCACGCGACGAACCAGAGCCGAAGTTCTTGCCTGCCACGAGCACCACTCCGCCGTAGCGCGGATCGTTGAGCACGAAGTCGGGGCGCGGATTGCCTTCCTTGTCGTAGCGCCAATCGCGGAAGAGGTTGTCGCCAAAGCCGGCCTTGTCGGTGGCTTTGAGGTAGCGGGCAGGGATTATCTGGTCGGTGTCTACGTTCTCGAGGGGCAACGGAACGCAGGTAGATGTTATAATGTTGAATTTCTGCTTCATTGTTGTGTTGTTTCTATTGGTTCTACTACTGTCTGCGGCTATGCCATGAGCTCGCGCGGATCGGTGATTTGTCCGGTAACAGCGGCTGCGGCTGCCACTAATGGCGAAGCCAGAATGGTGCGCGAACCGGGTCCCTGCCGACCCTCGAAGTTGCGGTTGCTCGTAGACACGCAGTACTTGCCTGCCGGAACCTTGTCGTCGTTCATTGCCAGACAAGCCGAACAGCCGGGCTGACGTATCTCGAAGCCAGCCTCAGCGAGTATCTTGTCGATGCCTTCGGCCTGTATCTGCTTGCTGACAGCCCAGCTGCCGGGCACGAGCCACGCCGTTATGCCGGGAGCCTTCTGCCGTCCCTTGACTACGGAAGCAAACGCACGGAAATCCTCAATGCGCCCGTTGGTACAAGCTCCGAGGAAAACATAGTCGACGGGCTTGCCCTTCAGACTCTCGCCGGGGGTGAAACCCATGTAGGAAAGGCTCTTGCCAAACGACTGCCGACCGGCTTCGGGTATGCTCTCGAGCGTGGGAATGTGCTCGCTGATGCCTATTCCCATACCGGGATTGGTGCCGTAGGTGATGCGCGGTTCTATGTCTTCGCCGCGGAACGACAGCTCCTTATCGAACACGGCATCGTCGCCGCTCTTCAACGTAGACCAATACTGCACGGCCTTATCCCACTCCTCGCCTTTCGGCGCATAGGGCTTGTCCTTCAGATAGGCAAACGTCGTGGCATCAGGAGCCACAAAACCTCCCCTCGCTCCCATCTCTATCGAGAGGTTGCAAAGCGTCAGACGGCCCTCCATTGACATCTGGCGGACTACCTCTCCGGCATATTCAACGAAATAACCGGTGGCTCCCGAGGTGGTGAGCTGCGACATGAGATAGAGAGCTACGTCCTTGGCCACCACGCCTTTCTGCAGTTTGCCGTTGATGGTGATACGCATCGACTTAGGCTTCTGCTGCAAGATGCACTGCGAGGCCATAACCATCTCCACCTCGGATGTTCCAATGCCGAAAGCCACGGCACCCACAGCACCGTGAGTAGAGGTGTGGGAGTCGCCGCAGACAATAGTCATTCCCGGCAGCGAGAGGCCCTTCTCGGGACCTACGACGTGGATGATGCCGTTGTCGGGAGAGTACATTCCGTAGTGGGTAAGCCCGAACTCCTTGCAGTTGGCAGCCAGAGTGTCAACCTGCTTCTTTGAGACAGGCTCCTCGATGGGCTTGTCCTGGTCGTGGGTGGGGGTGTTATGGTCGGGCATACAGTAGATGTGGTCGGGCCTGAAGCACTTCAGCCCGCGGCTGCGCAGCCCCTCGAAGGCTTGCGGCGACGTCACCTCATGGCAATAGAGACGGTCGATGTAGAGCTGCGTGGGGCCGTCGTCGACCACCTGAACAACGTGTTTGTCCCAGATTTTATCGAAAAGTGTGTTCATAAATATGCTGTTGTTTGTTTTATCTGTGTTTACTTAGCGTCGGCAGTGTTGCTGTCAGTTAGCCATGCTCTCACTCTCGTCGGTCTTAAACTTGTTGATGCAATCGATGTAAGCCTCTACCGAAGCCGTGACAATGTCGGTGTTGGCACCAAATCCATAGTACATACTGCCGTTGTACTCCACTTGCATATGCACCTTTCCTACGTCGTCAGAGCCCTTGGAGATAGCCTGAATGGTGAATTCCTTTAGCGTCATCTGCTTCATAATTATGCGCTTGAGGGCTTTTATGGCTGCATCCACAGGACCGTTGCCCGTCGATGCGGCCTCAAACTTCTGTCCGCTGATGTCGAGTCCGATGCTTGCCACGCTCCGCACGCCCATGCCTGTCGTCACCTGAAGGAAGTCGAGGCGCACCGCATGGCCCTCTGCCGTGTCGGCTCCGGCCAGCATCAGCACGTCGGCATCGGTGATTTCCTTCTTCTTGTCGGCCAGTTTCAGGAACTTCTGATAGAGGCTGTCGAGCTTCTTCTCGTCGTCGATGTCGACACCGAGCACATGGAGACGGAACTTCAGGGCCGCACGACCCGACCGTGCGGTAAGCACAATGGAGTTGTCGTCGAGTCCCACGTCCTTCGGATCCATGATTTCATAGGTATGAACGTTCTTCAGCACACCGTCCTGGTGTATGCCGCTCGAATGGGCAAAAGCGTTGCGGCCCACCACAGCCTTGTTGGGCTGAACGGGCATATTCATCAACGAGCTCACCATACGGGATATGGGATAGATCTTCGTGGTGTTGATATTGGTCTCGATACCAAGGTTCTGATGGCACTTCAATATCATGGCAATCTCCTCAAGGGCTGTGTTGCCGGCGCGCTCGCCTATTCCGTTGATAGTCACCTCTACCTGACGCGCACCGTTCATCACGCCGCTTAAGGTGTTGGCAGTAGCCATTCCCAGGTCGTTATGGCAGTGGGTGGAGATTATTGCGCGGTCGATGCCGTCGACGTGCTCCATCAGATAGCGTATCTTGTCGCCGTATTCCTGCGGCAGACAGTAGCCGGTAGTGTCGGGGATGTTCACAACCGTGGCTCCGGCGCGTATCACAGCCTCAACCACACGGGCCAGATACTCGTTGTCGGTGCGCCCGGCATCCTCTGCATAAAACTCCACGTCCTCAACATAACGCTTGGCATACTTCACGGCAGCTACCGCACGCTCGATTATTTCCTCGCGAGTGGAGTTGAACTTATATTTGATATGTGAGTCCGAAGTGCCTATTCCGGTGTGGATGCGCTTGTGCTTGGCATACTCCAATGCCTGTGCAGCCACATCAATATCCTTCTCTACGGCACGTGTCAGCGCACAGATGGTGGGCCATGTCACTGCTTTCGAGATCTCGATAACTGAATTGAAATCGCCGGGACTGCTTATCGGGAAGCCGGCTTCAATCACATCCACTCCCAACTGCTCCAATGCTTTGGCCACCTGAATCTTCTCTACGGTGTTCAACTGGCAGCCGGGCACTTGTTCTCCGTCGCGGAGTGTAGTGTCAAAAATGTAAAGTCTGTCGCTCATTTCTATATTTTGTTTTTTATGTTGATGTTTCATTGTCGTCTGCCGACAGCCTGCGCCCTGCGGACTACAGCCTTTCAACAGAAAAAGCCTTTCACACTCTGGAAGTGAGAAAGGCTTTTACGATAAATATCTTGCATCATCTACAAGCACACATCTTCACTTCCGGCCTCGCTTTGAAGTCGAATTCGAATAATAATGCTCAGTAGATTTGAATACATTGTTGTCATTCTGAGATGTTGTTATTGTATTATGTCATTTTCTAAATGCGCTGCAAAGTTATAACTTTCCCACGAACCTCACAAACAAAATGTAAGTTTTCTTTCAAGAAAAGTTACGGATTACAAGCAATAATTAATGTATATTAGTTTCTATTTTATTGCGATATTCTTTTTTATAGGTATACAAACTACTCTGTTCGGTTACTCCGACGAACAGAATCCTGTCTGCCATTTCACAAACATATCTGTTCCTGATCATTGCTGTTGCCTTTGACTGGCGGATGGCATTGCAGACAGAGATAATCAATAGACGGTTCTGAGCCAACGGCTCTTTTAGTTCGTCAGGAATAACCTTATACATCTTTCGTGCAAGCACAATGATAATGGGTTGATTGCCTTTCAATAGGAAATGAAGCACGTCTTGCTCCAATTTGCTACTGAAGCCGCTAACCACACACTCCCCACGATTGCGCATTTCTGTTGCCCAGTCATACACTTGCAGCACCGTTTCCGAAGAGATGGTGCTCGATGCCAAGAAAGCTGTCTTCTTCAGTTGCAACAGCTCCTGATTGCCAAGATACTCCACTTTCATTGTCTCTCAATTTTTAGGATTTCTTCTAATCTGTTCTTCAATCCATATATCAAGTGCATCACCTTGAGTATCACCTTGGGTATCACTTTGAGTATCACCTTGAGTGCCACCTTGAGTGACATCCACAGTTGAAGGGACAGTCACTTCAAATGCAGTCAACTTTGATACATCGAAAACAGCCTCCTTGTTGCCATTATCAAGCAACATATCCTGCACACGTCTTATACCTTGGTTGAACATATTGACATACTTCATTTCCTTCATGGCTTCCGCTATAAATAACTATTGGTGTCCGCTAAAAGTTGAAAATCGATAAAGTAAGTGTCCGCAGTGCTGATAAATAAGCAATGTGGATACATTTATCAAAAAGTAAGCCCCCGTC
>ONLG01000021.1 GCA_900318625.1 uncultured Prevotella sp. | reverse complement strand
TATATAGGACTGGAGGGAAAGGAAGACAGAAGGACAGAAGAACAAAAAAAGGAAAACGGGACGGAAGACAAAAGGACAAAGGAACAGAAAAAAGGAAAACGGGACGGAAGACAAAAGGACAAAAGAACAGAAAAAAAGATAAACGGAACCGAAGACAGAAGGACAAAGGAACAGGAAAAAAGAAAAGGGAAAGGAAGACAGAAGGACAAAAGAACAGAAGACAGAAGAACAAAAGAACAAAAACAGGTGGAAAGGGGAACAGGAGCAAGGGGGAAAAAGGACAGAAGGCAACCACCGAGGCTGCACAGTCTGGAGACTGGAAGGTGGTTGCCTATCTGGAAAGTGTTGCCAACAGCTACGGCTGGAGGGTGAAGCCAAATGCGAGGTATGCTTTCCGGGCACATGGGTTAGCCATGACCTGAGCAAAGATGGGGATAGCGAACGAGTCGGTCACCCGTATGCTCTTAGTAGCTTTCAGTGCGAGGTTTGTGACGGCAAATCCCTTAGTTCCGTAGAAGTCGGTAGCGTATGGCACGACACCAGCCGTGGCCGCCCACTCCACCCCAGCGAGCCTGAACGGAGCATTAGCCTCGAAATAACTGCTGTACGCCCTCTTGCCACTGCCGTTCACCCCGTCGTTGCCTGCAAAGTTGGTAAACCACTGCAGCGACACAATACCGAAGTCGTAGCCAACATTAGCCTCAAAGACATGGTTGGTTTCGTGGGCCGAATACTTGAAATAGCGGTTTTCCGGGTCAAGTCCCGAGTTGAACCAATAGTCAGTAACCCCCACGTTGAAGTTTCCTACAGTATATGCCACTGTGATGTCGAACTCCTTTGTGTCGCTGGCATCAGCTATTCCCACCGAGCCCCACGCCGTCAGCGAGAGTCCCTTGTAGGCTATGCCCAGCGTAGGCTGCAAAGAGACGCTGCCAAGATCCTGTCCGCGCCACACATAATGGCTGACCATATCGAGGGCCACCGTCGTTTCCACTTTCTTGTCTTGAGCCCCAGCCACTGCTGCCACGAGTAGCAGCAGTGAAGCGGAGGCAAATCTTTTTACCTTTTCCATATCAGTTTGTGATTTTGGTTATTCTGGACTAATCCAGTATTAAAGAAAAAAATGTATGAAAGCTCACATATCAGTTATAGCAACTCTCTCCGTGCTCATAGACATCGAGCCCCTCCTCTTCGATACGAGCATCGACACGCAGTCCATGCAGTTTCTTGATAGAGAAGAACAGCACAACTCCACATACTGCAGCCCAGAGATCGATTACCAATATGCCGAAGCACTCTGCACCGAAGAATCCCCATCCGTGACCATAAAACGCGCCGTTAGACGTAGAGAGGAGTCCGGTCATCAGCGTTCCGAGTATTCCGCACACACCATGTACAGACGAAGCACCCACAGGGTCGTCGATATGGAGCTTGCGGTCGATAAATTCGATGGCATAGACCAGCACCACTCCGCACACAAGGCCGATGGCAACAGCCCCGAAAGGAGATACCAGGTCGCATCCGGCAGTGATGCCGACCAGTCCGGCCAGCACGCCGTTGAGAGTCAGCGACAGCGACGGCTTGCCATACTTGAACCACGTGAGGAACATCGTTGCCGCACCGCCGGCCACAGCCGCAAGGTTAGTGGTCAGGAACACGTGAGAGATAGCCACGCGGTTGACCTCCCCCGACGCTGCCAGCTGGCTTCCCGGGTTGAAGCCGAACCACCCCAGCCACAGGATGAACACGCCGAGCGACGCCATGGCAAGGTTGTGTCCGGGAATGGCGCGGCTCTTGCCGTTGCTGTCATACTTGCCAATGCGCGGTCCGAGCACCATAGCACCGATCAGCGCCAGCACGCCACCCACGCTGTGGACTATAGCCGAGCCGGCAAAGTCGTGGAACACATCTCCAAAGGTGCTCATCATAAACGAGTCGGCAGCATCGTTGCACAGCCATCCGCCGCCCCACGTCCAGTGGCCTTCGATGGGATAGATGAAAAGCGAAATGAAAACCGAGTAGACGAGATACATCGAGAACTTAGTACGCTCGGCCATAGCACCGCTGACAATGGTTGCCGAGGTTGCACAGAACACCGTCTCGAAAATCAGGAAGCCCTCGACGGGCAGGTCGCCCTTGTAGAACGAAAGGTCGCCCCAGTTGGGCAAGCCCGCAAAGCCAGCCCCGTCGGAGCCGAACATAAATCCGAAGCCTATGAAGAAAAACAGCAGCGACCCCAGCATGAAGTCCACAAAGTTTTTCATCAAGATGTTTGCAGTGTTCTTTCCACGCGTGAAGCCCGCCTCACACAAGGCGAAACCCGGCTGCATCCAGAACACCAGCATTGCAGCCAACAGCATCCATACTGTATCGAGTGATAAGTTATCCATAATTACCAGCCCCCCACTAACCCTCCGTCATGGAGGAGGCCGAACGGGGGCGAGAGCCTATTGTTGTGTTTTTGTGTTGTTAATGTGTTTTCTTCCCCACGAGAGGGGATGCCAGAGAGCGATACCTACTTCTTGTCCCTAAGCACAGAGTCGCCGTTTTCGCCCGTGCGTATCGACCATGTGTCTATCATGTCGCTCACGAAGATGCGTCCGTCGCCGACCTCACCCGTGTGAGCAACCCTGAGAATCGCCTTTACCGTGGAGTCTACAAACTTTTCGCGGCACACTATAGTCACCGCTACGCGTTCTATCACGTCGGTTGAATACTGCACACCACGGTAGATACGCTCTTCGCGGCTCTGTCCGATGCCATGTACGTTGTGGTATTCAAACCAGTCGATGTCCGACGAAAGCAACGCTTCCTTCACGTCTTCGAATCTGGTTTTGCGAATGATTGCTTCTATTCTTTTCATACCTGATTACCTTAATTTAGATTAATACTCACTATAAGCTTCCGGATGCTTTTCTTGATGCAAAGATATGACATATTGAAAAGATTTAAAAGCAATATATAACATAATGAAACATAGATTAAATATATAATTTCATATTGTTATTTTACTTGTTTTAAAACTTTCGCTTTGAAACAAATATTGCACATTTGCTTTCAAATTGAAAATCAGGAAGACCGTTCAAGATGACGGTTGCTGCGATACGGCAGCACAGGAAAAAGCCCGTAAACTTTCTCCGGCAGCCTTGGAGCAACCTTACAGAGCCCTTGGAGCAATGCTCCAGCTATCCTGTAGCATTGTTACGGGGCTGCTGGAGAAAGTTTACGGGCGGCCTGGTAAAAATCCGATTATGGCATATCTGGAAACGGTGAGTTTATTTATATGCTGCCGCTGAGAGCTATCCATTGGCAAAATGGCTGCGAAGGCTCATTCACTATGGCGGAAAAGGCTTGGCGTGGGCTTTTCTGTGAAAGCACATACACGCGGACAAGCTCCGTGAAACGCTCATGCCACACTACGTAGATACGCAGAGAAAGGCTATGAGAGGAACTGCGCGATGTCTTCCTTTTCCTCCATGTTCAGCTTCTGTCGCACGCTGGATTTCCGCTGGTACACCGTGCGCACACTTTGCTGCGTAACGAAGCTGATTTCCTTGGTTGAGAAGTCAGCCTTGAGCAGGCAGCAGAGCTGTATTTCGCGCTCGTTGAGCACATCGGAATAGCGCGAGCGCAGGTTGGTGTAGTAGCCGTCGTAGAGCGAGTCGATGGTTTTGTAGAGGTCGTCCCAGTCCAACAGATAGTCCACGCTGACCTTGCGGCTTGCAATGGCAGCCATCCGTTGCAGCAGCTGCTGGTTGGCCGTCGTGGGATTCGATGCCGCATGACGTATGATGCCCAGCTGCTGAAGCATGATTTTCTTGACGAAGCGGTCGTCGTTGCCGCTCGACTGCAGTGCGTCGGCAAGCAGTTTGCGCAGAGCTTCGGCCTCCTCGTCCTTCTTTTCGATGAGTCTGCGGCGGCGTCTTATATAGAAAACAAGGCACAGAATGACAGCCGACAGGCAGAGCGAGAGCAGCAGGAAGAAGATGAACTGTCGCTGGCGCGAAAGCGTAAGCAGCAGTTCGTGCTCGCGCAACAGCTGGTTGGAGCGTTCCCTGGCAGAGGCAACGGCCTCCTTATAGATGGCTTCGCCACGCATTTTGTTGGCATACAGGGCAATGTCGACAATCCTGTACCTCCCCGTCTGCGCATAGTCGAGCACCATTTTCTGCGCCATGAAGTTGTAGGCCGTGGTCGACGAGAACTCGTCGTGGGGCGTATCAGTGCGCTCGGCAAGGTTAAAGTACTCGCGTGCCTTAGCCTTATCGCCCTTGAGCAGCCACCCGTAAGACAGCGAGAAGAGGCAATCGGATATGTTTTCGGCCATGCCAGCCTGCCTGTAGTGTCCCAGCAGCCTGTTGTGAAGGGCTATGCCGCGGTCCACTTCGCCCGTGTTCAGCAGTATGTCGGCATGGTTTCGCATGACGGTCTGCCAGATAAACAACGAGTCGGGCGACCTCTTCACGCAGTTCTCTATGCGCCGGAAGATGGTCTCGGAGGCTGAATTGTCGCCCCACACGCTGCAACAAATGGCAAGACTGTTGAGCAACCGCACATTGTTTGCGTCGCCACCGCACAGTCGCCCGTACTCCTCCACATAGCGCCGGGAGGCTTTCTGGTCGTTATCCATCAGCGCGAACTCGGCCATTCCGTGCAGCATCATCTTCTGCAGGGCCACGTCGCCCACCCTCTTGCCATCATCGAACGCCATCTTCATCAGCTGAGCGCCGCGCTTTCTGTCGCCTGTCCAGTAGTAATACGATGCCGCCAAGACCTTCGTCTTTATCAGCCGACTGCTGTCGACGGGCTGCTCGTTGGCATAGTAGTCCATTGCGAAGACTATGGCGGAGTCTTCCGACAAGGCCTGGCCAGTCTTTTGGTGGGCCGTAGCCTTGGCGGTCCAGTACTTTGCCACCCATTCGTCGGACAGACGGCCAAGGTTTTCCACCTTATTTAATATATATAGGGCACTGTCGGGATGGCTGTCAACCATCTCATTGGCATCGTCAATGAGCTTCATGTCGCGGCTGCTGCACCCAAGGAGAAGCCCCGTCAGGAGTAAAAGAAATAGCTTTTTCATACTGCAAAGTTAATAAATAATGGCGTGAAGCTATTTATATATAACCTGCAAAGGCGACAGATATAAACTTTTAACGTTTAAACGAAGCACAACGCACTGTATAACAAACAATTACAAACCGCACTGCACCTCAGAAAGACCTTCATATAAACGGCTTTTCAGCCCGTTTCGCACTACTTTTGCAGCATCGAAACATTCACATTAAAACCCAAAAGCAACATGAAACGAAACCAACTGTTAGCCGTCCTCTGCGCACTCGCAATGACGGCAGAAGCCCAGAAAAGCACAGTAACGCCCGACAGCCTTGCTGCTGACTCTGTTCACGCAATGAAGGAAGTAGTGGTAGAGACCTCGCACATCAGCACCAAGTCCGACCGCGAGCTCTATCTGCCCACCTCCCTGCACCGTAAGATGTCGAGCAACGGCCTCGATCTGCTCCACGCCATGCAGCTTCCGCGCATCGATGTGGACCTTGTCAACAACTCTGTGAAGACCTCCGGCAACGAAGCCGTGCAGCTGCGCATCAACGGTGTGGAAGCAACGGTGAACGAACTGCTGGCCCTGCAGCCGAAGGACATCATCAGAATGGAATACCACACCATGCCCGGCGTGCGCTATGGCAACAGTGCAGCCGTGATAGACTACATCGTAAGGCACCGCGAAACGGGCGGCGACATCTCGGCAAACGGCTTGCAAGGCATCACTCTGCCGGGCATGGGCAACTACAATGTGGCCGGAAAGCTCTACATGGGGAAGTCGTCGCTGAGCCTGATGGGCAACTGGGACCGCAGAAACCTGACGTGGACGCGTGAGAACGAAGAGCAGTTCGCACTTCCTGGCGGCACTGTCACCACTCGCGAGACGGGCCGCCCCACAAAGGTGAAGTACGACCGCACGCTGCTCCACCTCAACTACTCCTACACCAGCGACAAAAGCCTGCTGAGCATTGCCTTCCGCATGAACAACAACTGCCAGCCCTCCCACTTCGAGGACCGCGACAGCCGTATGTATGTGGGCTCTCAGACCTTCGACGTAACCGACAGGCAGTCGAACCGGCAGTTCACTCCGTCGCTCGATGCCTACTATCAGCTCAACATCAGCAAGGACAAGCACCTCTATCTCGACGTTGTGGGCACATACATCAAGAGCCGCAACGAGCGCACCTACACCTCAACGCCCGTGGGAACAGAGGATATGGCAAGCGGTATTTCGTCGGTTTCATCGCTTACCGACGGTAAGAAATACTCGGTGATAGCCGAAGCCATCTACGAGAAGACCTACGAGAAAGGCAAGTTCACGGCTGGAGTGAAGCACACGCAGGCATACACCCACAACAAATACTCATACCCGGACACTGAAGAGGCTCAGCAGGAGGCAACCCACGTGTCGCTCCACACGTCGGAGACCTATGCCTTTGCCGAGTTTCAGCACCAGCTGGGCAGCTTCGGCTACGTTCTGGGCATGGGACTGATGAACACTTACAACCAGCAGGGGCAGCAGTCGCAAGACAAAATCATAGTGCGACCATCGGCAACCCTCACCTGGCAGCCCACAAAGAACCTGTTTCTGCGCTACAACGGGTATGTTTCGGCCTACTCTCCATCGCTGGCCTCGCTCAGCAATGTGGAGCAAGCCATCGACAATTACCAGCTGCGGCGTGGCAATCCCAGGCTGAAAGCCACCACCTTCGTGGCCAACAGCCTGTCGCTGAGCTGGCGAACACAGCCCGTAACCATCGACCTCTATGCCCGATACAGCTACGACCACAAGCCTGTGATGGAAGAAACTCTGATTGAAAACAACATGATTGTGCGCACCGAAGCCAACCAGCGCGGCTTCCACAGGCTCAACATCGAGACCTGTCTGCGCCTCAGACCTTTCTGCATGATGTCGGGCGAACTGGCTAAAAGCTTCACTCTGAACCTGACGCCGTTCTTCAACCGCTACATAAGCAATGGAAACGACTACGTCCACACCCACTCCAACTGGGGACTGAGGCTGTCGGCAATGGCGATGTGGAAGCACTGGCTGGCCTCTGCCGAAGTGAAGACCAGCCGCCACGAACTCTGGGGCGAAACCTTGAAGTGTGAAGAAGCCACCCACATGCTGTCGATAGGGCACCGTCGCGAACGCTGGAGCGTGAACCTCATTATACTAAACCCCTTCACCAAGCGCTACGAGCAACGACAGGAGAAGCTTTCGCGGCAGGCAACATCGCTCCAGTCTGCCTTCAGCAACGACTTCCGGGGCAAACTGATGCTCACCTTCTCCTACAACATTAGCTTCGGAAAGCTGCACCGCAACGACAACCGACACATCAACAACTCAGATACTGATGCCGGATTGCTCAGCGGACAGAAATAGACATACTATTCTGATACATTTGCTATGCCGCTGCCGACAGCAGCATAGCAAGCAAAAACCAAAACAAGTTGAATTGGTCTGCGTTTTGGGCTTTATTGCATTGCAAAAGAGGCCTTATTGGAGACCAATTCAACTTGTTTTGGTTTGATATTAGGGCCTTAACGGAAACAGCCGCTATGAGAACACATCTAACTGGGCTGCTCCGTAGGAGAAAAAGCAGCACGAGGACGTGCCATTATTTAACTACTACTTTCTTACCCCTACTAATATAGATTCCCTTAGAGAGCTTGCCATTACCAGCAGTGTACTGGCCTTTATGCAACTGCCTACCATCGAGGGTATACCAGGCTTTATCGGTTAGCGAATTGCTGTTTGCCGGACTGATGACAGACTCTATGCCCGTCGTGTTTATTTCTAAGATCTGCTTAAATTCATTCCATCCAGCAGCATTTCTGTACTTTTCTACACATCCTTTGGGGACGTATAGCTTGCATGACTCCTTATTAACTCCCTCAAATACAAATATATCGTCAACTTCTGAGTCGGCAGCTTCAGATCGGGGTGCCTTTCTGGAGGCTTCAACAGCATGGGATGCGACAGGCAATTCTATTGGTTCCTCGCTATAAACATAGATAGCCTCAAGATTAGTGCATCCTGCGAAAGCGTGATCGTCAATATAAGTTATTGTAGCAGGGATTGAAACAGATGTTAGTTCGGAATTATCCTCAAAGGCACTGTTCTCAATAGAAGCCACGGTATATGTTGTCCCGCTATAATCGGCAACGGTCTCTGGTATTGCATACTCCTTTACGCCATCCTCAACCTCAGTAATACCAACAGAACCGTCAGCCTGCTCTTTGAATGAAGCCTCCTCGGTACGTATTGTTTGGTAATAGTAGTATTCATAGGTTGGTATTATCTTTAATTCCATTGTTCCAGTCACTTCCATAACATACTCGTTGCGGACAACAGCAGATATGACCTCTTCACCATTGACAAGCAACGAAGTCAGTTTATAACTATCATAAGGTCCTATCTTTAGTTTAATCTTAGCCCCTTTGGGAGCTACTATCAGATTTTGGCCAGCCTGATGATCATACCATTCACCTAAGCCGCCTATCGCCTCAACAGAAACTTCTCCGCCATAGGAGTATTTGTCGACACTGATACCTACTGTACATATATTATCAGCTATCGTTGCATCTTCCTCTATATTGAAAAAATTCTTCCAATTGTCTGCACTCAGATATTTGTCCTTTGTTCCTGCAGGCACTTTCAGAGTGGCTGATATGTAAGTAGCCGCGTCAAACGTGTTTTCCCATATCTTAACAGGGGCTTCGTGCCCTACGATAATTGTCTTTAAAGCACTACAACCTTTGAAAACATTGCCTATTCGATTATCATATTCACCAGAGAAGTTGCCAAAATCATAAACACTATTCGGAATCTTAACAGTCTCAAGGCTGGTGCAACCGCTGAAAGCAAAATAACCAAGATAGCAAACACCTTCGGGAATAACAAACGACTTCAGAGAAGTGCAACCATCAAAAGCATGATAGTCAATTAGCTTCAGTGCATGAGAATTAGCAGGAAGTATGAACTCCTCTATTGCGCTGCTGTAAAAAGCATAGCCATTAATTTCTTCTAAAGCTTCTGAAAACTTAGCTTGCTTTAGTTTATCACAGTCTTCGAACGCTCCGCTTCCTATTGTGGTCACTCCTAAAGCCTGAATAGAACTAATTGACGTTCCTTCAAAAGCATAGCTTCCAATGGTTTTTACATTATCTGGAATGATTACAGTGGCGAGCGTATTACACTCCCAAAACAAATCTCGGGGTATTTCTGTTACTTTTGAGCCGAACTCTACAGCCGTTGCACCAGACATACCTTTGAAACCTTCTAAACGATTCATATCAGGCGATATATCTCGCCCAATATATACAGACATATCTTCATAGTTGTTCCAATACCAATATTCTTTATCTTTTTCTATTTTCAAAGGCTCGTCACCGTCTTCAATTCGGAATTCCTTTACATTGCCAAAATTTAGGTTGCCAACGCTTATAATATTATCTTGAATAGACAAAGTTGCGATGTCGCAACCACTAAAAGCTTCTGAGTTAATGCCAGTCACTTTGAAGGTACGCGACAGGTATTCTACCGTCCTTGGAACCGTTATATTACCATTGTAGTGTCCGTAGTCGGGAGCAACAAGTTCTACTGTCAGGTCTGTTAACGACTTTATGTTGTAATACAAACCATCTTGATTAAAATCTGCAGCATAGAAATTTACTGCTGACACAAATAGCAGTGCTGCCAATAAATACTTTTTCATGCTAATAATGTTTTTAAAATGAATAATAAGTTGATAGTCCTTGGCTTGAATAGACAGAAAAAGAAAACGCGGACTAAAACTTCGTCTACGTTTCTCAAGGTATCGCCAAACACCCAACACACTTCAACGAGTAAAAGCCCACGCTATACAGCGTGAGCATCCTTGCTTTTACTCTTGTGTGTTTCTTTAAATTTGGCGAATTTTGAGAAACAAGAATTAAGCGGACGCTTCAATTTCTATATGTCTTTTGAGTTTTCTTTAAATCATAGGCATAATTATTTATGTTAACTAAAAGTGAGAATATATCAATTGTAAGCTACTCGTAGACATCCTCGATGCCGCTGAAGTCGAGCGAATCCTTTGCGGCGCAGGGATTGAAGTCCTTTGGTATGTCGAATTTAGCCTCCGGGCTGTAGCCGAGCGACTTGTCGGCATAGACGAGCTTCATGTAGTAGGCCCATATTGGCAGAGCCATCGTGGCACCCTGGCCCATGCTTGTGGCATCGAAGTGTATATCGCGGTCCTCGCCTCCAACCCAACAGCCGTTGACCAGCTGCGGAGTGAAGCCCATGAACCAACCGTCGGAGTTGTTGTTCGTGGTACCAGTCTTACCACAAATCTGGCCTTTCATTCCGTAGCTGCTCTTGAGTCGTCGGCCAGTACCATTCTCCACAACAGCCCGTAGCATATCAATCATGCGGTAGGAGTTCTCGGCACTGATGACTTCCATCATGCGGGCAGGGAACTGTGCGATGATGTTGCCGTGGCTGTCTTCTATCTTTGTGACGAAGCGTGGGGCGCACCTGACTCCTCCATTGGCAAATGTTGTGTAAGCGCTGACCATCTCTCCCACCGACACCTCGCACGGACCAAGACACAGGACGGGCGAGGTGTTCTTGTCGATGTCAGGGTTATGCAGGCCGAAACTGTGCAGAATGTCTACGAACTGCGACGGTCCGAGCTGGTTGATAAGGTATGCCGAGATCCAGTTGTTCGACGTCAGCAGACCCCATTTCAGCGGAACCATCTGACCGTAGCGTGCTCGGCTGCCGTTGCGCGGAGTCCATCCGCCGTAAGAACGCTGCACGTTGGGAGCAGTGGTGCATGGTGTCATTCCGTTCTGCATGGCCAAAGCATAGAGATATGGCTTGATGGTCGAACCCACCTGACGGCGTCCGAGCATCACCATGTCGTACTTGAAGTGGTCGAAGTCGAGTCCGCCCACGTATGCCCTCACCGAGCCGGTCTTCGTTTCCATGCTCATAAAGGCTGAGCGCAGGAACGACTTGTAGTATAGGATAGAGTCGATGGGAGTCATGGTGCGGCGTTCCTCGCCGTTGTAGCTGAAGAGCGACATCTCCACCGGGGTCTTGAACGAGCGGCGTATCTCGTCGGGCGTGGCACCGTTGGCCTTCAGCACGTGGTAGCGATGGCTCGAACGTATGGCGCGGTTGATTATCGACTTGATAGTCTGGCGCGAGATGTTCGACGAGAAGGGAGCGTTCTTCTTGTATTTGTTGGCCGCATTGAACATCGGTTGCAGGTATCCGGCCATGTGTTTCTTCACTGCCTGCTCAGCATACTGCTGCATACGCGTGTCAACGGTGGTGAAGATGCGCAGTCCATCGGTATATATATTATAATGTTCGCCGTTGCTCTTCACGTTCTTGTTGCACCAACCGTAGAGCGGATCCTCGCTCCAGGCAACGGAGTCGATGGTGAACTGCCTCTCGTTCCACGAGGGATAGTTGTCGCGCTTGGGCTCTTTTGCCATCATGTACTGGCGCAGGAACTCCTTGAAATAGTCGGCAGAGCCTTTCACTGCCTTGGGAGTCTGGTAGTTGAGTCCCAGCGGCATCTGGCTGGTCTCGTCATATTGCGAGCGCGTGATGTAGCCGCACTTGAGCATCTGCTGCAAAACCACGTTGCGGCGAGACAGGCATCGCTCCTCGTTCTTCAGCGGATTAAACAGCGACGGGTTCTTGCAGAGTCCTATGAGCATGGCAGCCTCAGAGAGGTTGAGGTTGCGCGGTTCCTTGCCGAAGTAGGTATTTGCCGCGCGCTTTATGCCCACAGCGTTGTAGAGGAAGTCAAAGTAGTTGAGATACATAGATATTATCTCCTCCTTAGTGAAGTAGCGTTCCAGCTTGATGGCTATAACCCACTCTATCGGCTTCTGCAACAGACGTTCCATCTTGCTGTGGGCTTTCTCCGAGTAGAGCTGTTTTGCCAGCTGCTGGGTGATGGTCGAGCCACCTCCTGCACTTTCGTTGCGCATCATTCCGCGCTTCACCACCGCACGTCCGAGGGCAATGAAGTCTATTCCCGAGTGTTCGTAGAAACGCTCATCCTCCGTAGCCACAAGCGCGTGGACGAGGTGCGGCGACAGGTTGTTGTAGTCCACAGCCACTCGGTTGGACTTGTTCAGGTTCCATGTGCCAATCATCTTTCCGTCGGCAGAGTACACCTGTGATGCGAACTTGTCTATAGGATTTTGCAAATCTTCCATATCTGGCATATAGCCAACCCATCCGTTCCATACACAAACAAAGAAAATGGCAACCGTGGCGACAACAGTGACAAGGCTACCCCATAGAAAATGCACGAATGTTCGTCTCATACGTATATGCAGTTCTTATTTTGCAGATTTAGAATTCACAGCAAAGGTAGTTTAAATTACTTACCCTGCAAAATAAATAAAGCTTTTTCATACTTTCTGGCAAATATATAAAAAAATATCCGTAACTTCGCAGTCGGAATTTCACATACAGCATCTCAGTATGAACAAACATGATTTTGTAAGCATAGAAGGCTTGTCGCGTGAGAAGATTCTCTATCTTATTGACATGGCGAAAGAGTTTGAGCGCCATCCCAACCGTGAACTTCTCAAGGGCAAAGTCGTAGCAACCTTGTTTTACGAACCCTCTACCCGCACCCGCCTCAGCTTCGAGACAGCCGCTAACCGGCTTGGTGCGCGAGTGATAGGATTTACCGATGCCAAGGTGTCGAGCGTCAGCAAAGGCGAGACTTTGAAAGATACAATCCTGATGGTGTCCAACTATGCCGACGTGATAGCCATGCGCCACTACATCGAAGGGGCTGCACAGTATGCCAGCGAAGTAGCTCCGGTGCCCATAATCAATGCCGGCGACGGTGCCCATCAGCATCCTTCGCAGTGTATGCTCGACCTTTATTCCATCTACAAGACTCAGGGAACGCTCGAAAATCTGAACATTTATCTCGTGGGCGACCTCAAATACGGTCGCACGGTTCACTCACTTATAATGGCCATGCGCCACTTTAACCCCACCTTCCACTTCATTGCGCCCAAGGAGCTTGCTATGCCGGCAGAATACAAAATCTACTGCCGCGAGCACGGAATAAGCTTTCAGGAGCACACGGCGTTCAACGACAAGATCATAGCCGATGCCGACATAATCTACATGACACGCGTTCAGAAGGAGCGTTTCTCCGATCTCATGGAGTACGAACGCGTCAAGAATGTCTACATCCTGCACAACAACATGCTCGCCAACGCCCGCGAGAATATGCGCATACTGCATCCGCTGCCGCGCGTAAACGAGATTGACTACGACGTTGACGAGAATCCGCACGCATACTACATCCAGCAAGCCAAGAACGGACTCTATGCCCGTCAGGCTATCTTTGCCTACTGTCTGGGCATTTCGCTCGAAGAGGTGAGAAACGACACAACTATTATATAATTGTAACAAAGCTTATGGCAAAGAAAGAAATGCTCGTTGCCGCCATCAAGGACGGAACGGTTATCGACCATATTCCTGCCGACAAGACGTTTCAGGTGGTCAGCCTGCTTGGTCTGCAATATTTGCAGACACCGGTGACTATCGGTTACAACTATCCCTCGGCCAGAATAAAGAACAAGGGCATCATCAAGGTCAGCTCGAAGTTTTTCACCGACGATGAGATTTCCCGTCTGTCTGTCGTAGCACCCAACGTTGTGCTCAACATCATCAACGACTACGAGGTGGTCGAGAAGAAGACCGTGGTGACTCCCGACGAGCTGCGAGGCATCGTGAAGTGCAACAACCCCAAGTGCATAACAAACAACGAACCCATGAAGACGGTGTTCCACGTAGTAGACAAGCAGAACGGCACGCTGAAATGCCACTACTGCGACAAGGAGCAGGACATCAACAAGGTGGAGCTTTGTTAGCAGTCACAGTATAGAGAGTTTGAAATATCAAAATGTTAAAAGGATAATACCACTATGAGAAAAGACAGTCAAATCTTTGAACTTATTGAGCAGGAACACCAGCGCCAGCTAAAAGGCATGGAGCTCATCGCATCTGAAAACTTCGTAAGCGACGAGGTGATGGCCGCTATGGGCAGCTATCTCACCAACAAGTACGCCGAGGGTCTGCCCGGAAAGCGCTACTATGGCGGCTGCCAGGTGGTTGACCAGGTTGAAGACCTGGCACGCGAACGCGTAAAGAAGCTCTTCGGAGCCGAGTTTGCTAACGTGCAGCCCCACTCAGGAGCACAGGCCAACGCTGCCGTGTTCCTCGCAGTGCTCAAACCAGGCGACACCTTCATGGGACTGAACCTCGACCACGGCGGCCACCTCTCTCACGGCTCACTGGTCAACACCTCGGGTATCCTCTACAAGCCCGTTGGCTACAACCTCAACAAGGAGACTGGCCGCGTGGACTACGACGAGATGGAGCGCCTGGCACTCGAGCACAAGCCGAAACTTATCGTCGGCGGCGGCTCGGCATACAGCCGCGAATGGGACTACAAGCGTATGCGCCAGATTGCCGACCAGGTTGGCGCGCTGCTTATGATTGACATGGCCCACCCTGCCGGCCTCATAGCAGCCGGACTGCTCGACAACCCCGTGAAATATGCCCACATCGTGACCTCCACCACACACAAGACACTGCGTGGTCCGCGCGGCGGCATCATCCTCATGGGCAAAGATTTCGCTAATCCCTGGGGACTTACGACCAAGAAGGGCGAGCTGAAGATGATGAGCCAGCTGCTCAACTCGGCTGTGTTCCCCGGCATCCAGGGCGGCCCGCTGGAGCATGTCATAGCTGCCAAGGCCGTAGGCTTCGGCGAGAACCTCGAACCGTCGTGGAAGGAATATGCCGCTCAGGTGAAGACCAACGCCGCAACACTTGCCGACGCGCTCATTTCGAGAGGCTTCAACATCGTCAGCGGCGGCACCGACAACCACTCGATGCTCGTAGACCTGCGCTCCAAGTATCCCGACCTCACCGGAAAGGTGGCTGAGCAGGCACTCGTTGCAGCCGACATCACAGCCAACAAGAACATGGTTCCGTTCGACTCGCGCTCTGCTTTCCAGACCAGCGGCATACGCCTGGGCACGGCTGCCATGACAACTCGCGGTGCAAAGGAAGACATGATGCTCCTCGTGGCAGAGCTTATCGAGGAAGTGCTCAATGCTCCGGAGGACGACAAGGTAATCGCCAAGGTGCGCGAGAAGGTCAACGCCACAATGAAGGACTATCCTCTCTTTGCCTACTAAAGTGCAGCTCTGCACTTTCAGCCACAGAAGAGTACGCTCTCCGAAGCTCAGAAACGTGCAGACAGCCTGACCGCAGGCAACATAATCCGACTCATATCAGGGGTGCAGCGCCGAAAGACGTTGCGCCCCTGTGCTTTTTACGCCGTCTTCATCATACAGACTGGGACGGAGCAGACCGCTGCAAGCAGGAAATTTGTTGATATTCCTTACCGAATTTATGACTAATCATTTACAAACTGAAATCGCAAAACAGAGCTTTCAGAAAACGGTTTGGACTGTCTTTCGAGACGAAAAGGCAGTAATGATGGTGCTAAAGCAACCCTTCTGCAATGTAATCAGGCAGGTTTCAGAGAGCAAAACAAGTTGTTTTGCCTCGCTGTTTGGTACTAACAGGATTCCAGTTTGGTGCTAACTGAGGACCAAAACAACTTGTTTTGCTCCAAATACGGCAGTTTTCAGAGGACAATATGCCCTTTATCGCACTGCGTTTACTTTCCTCCCTATCCGAGTTTGTGGCTAAGTGTCTGGCTGACAAGCTATTCGCAAAAGTGCAAAATTCAGGCTTTTCTTGTGCACGGAGGCTTTCGTCTGCGCAGCGATGGCCTTATTTTGAGCGATAAGACTAAAACTTTGTAAAGATATTACGTAATATAAGAAAAGCAGTTCTGACTGCATCAATGTTACTGACACTCGGCAAAGCACGCAAAAAATACAAGCTTTTTTGCTCGCTTTGCGCTCGTTTATTCGTAACTCTGACATCATCGAAGTTACTGGCACTCGGCAAAGCACGCAAAAAAACAAGCTTTTTTGCTCGCTTTGCGCTCGTTTATTCGTAACTTTGCACCAGAAAATTCACTTGGGGTGCTGCCTTTCAGCATGAGAGGCGGCTGAGATGATACCCATATAACCTGATGCGGGTAATGCCGCCGTAGGGAAAAGGAAGTATAATCACACCATATTTATATGCGTGCTCCGAGTGACCGATGCTGCCACTCGGAGCATTTTGCGTTTATACAGACTTGACTAAATACACATATCAGACAACATGGAGATAGCAATCAACGGCAAAAAGACCGAAACTTCAGCCCGTAGCATCCAAGAACTGGCAGAAGAGCTGAGCCTGCCAGAGCGAGGCGTGGCAATAGCCATTGCTCAAAGGATGATACCGCGCAGCGAATGGGCGGCAACCACGCTGCAAGAGAACGACAGCATAGTGATAATCAAAGCAGCCTGCGGCGGATGAAGCATCAAGTTCAGTTCATTTCGCACCACAACGAGCGCTACGGCTATCTGGACTCCGTCCGTATAGCACTGCTCGGCGGATGCCGGTGGATTCAGCTTCGCATGAAAAACGCCACCGACGACAAGGTGCGCCCCATAGCCATAGAAGCCCAACGGCTGTGCCGTGAGGCAGGTGCCACTTTCATAATCGACGACCGCGTGGAGCTTGTCAGGGAACTTCGTGCCGACGGAGTGCATCTGGGAAAAAACGACATGCCGATAGCCGCGGCGCGCCAGCTGCTCGGCCCCGGCTTCATCATTGGCGGCACAGCCAACACCTTCGCCGACGTGAAAGCCATCAGCGATGCAGGCGGCGACTATGTGGGCTGCGGCCCGTTCCGCTTCACCACCACCAAGGAGAAACTCTCGCCCATATTGGGACTTGACGGCTACCGCCACATCGTCAGCCGTATGCAGGCCGAAAGCATCTGCATACCCATCGTAGCCATCGGCGGCATCGAAGCCGACGACATTCAGCCGATACTTGCCACGGGAGTGACGGGGATAGCCCTGAGCGGAGCTGTGCTGCGGGCTGACAATCCCGTAGAGAAGATGAAAGAAATAGTAACAATCGAAACTGAATAGCATAAACAGAATATGAGCAAACTAATCATTGCCGGACGTGAGTTCAGCTCGCGTCTGTTTTTAGGTACAGGAAAATTCAGCAACAACGCTCAGATGGCAGAGGCTATCAAGGCTTCGGGCACCGAGATGGTTACGGTTGCCATGAAGCGGATAGAGCTTCACGACCACGAGGACGACCTGCTGACCCACATCACACAGTTTGAAGGCATACAGCTGCTGCCCAACACCTCGGGAGTGCGCAATGCCGAGGAAGCCGTGTTTGCCGCACAGATGGCACGCGAAGCCTTTGGCACCAACTGGCTCAAGCTCGAGATCCATCCCGATCCGCGCTATCTGCTTCCCGACTCCGTGGAAACGCTCAAGGCAACAGAGCAACTGGTGCGCATGGGATTTGTGGTTCTGCCCTACTGTCAGGCCGACCCCACCCTCTGCAAGCATCTCGAAGAAGCCGGTGCCGCCACCGTCATGCCGCTGGCAGCACCTATAGGCACCAACAAAGGGCTGCGGATGAAAGACTTTCTGCAGATTATCATCGAGCAAGCCACCGTGCCCGTTGTCGTCGACGCAGGCATAGGCGCGCCCAGCCATGCTGCCGAAGCCATGGAGATGGGTGCCGACTGCTGCCTGGTGAACACCGCCATAGCCGTGGCTGGCAATCCGGTACAGATGGCCGATGCCTTCAGGCAAGCCGTCATAGCCGGTCGCATGGCCTACGAAGCCGGACTGGGTGCCATCAGCGACAGCGCAGAAGCATCGAGCCCACTGACAGCATTTCTCAACACTTAACTATCAGACACACTACAATGCCACAACACAACAAGAAATACGGCCAGCGCGAGAAGTTCTACATGGCGGGGAAGATATATCCCGACCTCCGTGTAGGAATGATTAAGGTGAACCTCACCCCCACCGTGACCGTTGATGTCGACGGCAAGAGGCACATCGAACCCAATGCACCTGTCTACATCTACGACACGAGCGGCCCGTTCTCGGACCCTGACGTGAAGACAGACCTCAGAAAAGGAATAGAGCGCATCCGCCAGCCGTGGATAGACAGCCGCCGCACGTCCGGCCAAGGCACGACGCAGATGGCCTGTGCCAAGGCAGGCATCATAACGCCCGAGATGGAATACGTAGCCATACGCGAAAACATGAACTGCGAGGAGCTGGGCATCAAGACACACATCACGCCTGAGTTCGTGCGCGCCGAGATAGCTGCCGGACGCGCCGTCATACCAGCCAACATCAACCACCCCGAGAGTGAGCCTATGATTATCGGACGCAACTTTGCCGTGAAGATAAACACCAACATAGGCAACTCGGCTACTTCGTCGTCGATAGAAGAGGAAGTAGACAAGGCCGTGTGGTCGTGCCGCTGGGGCGGCGACACCCTGATGGACCTCTCAACGGGCAACAACATCCACGAGACACGCGAGTGGATACTGCGCAACTGCCCCGTCCCGGTGGGCACAGTGCCCATCTATCAGGCACTGGAAAAGGTTGGCGGACGGGTGGAAGACCTCACATGGGAGGTCTATCGCGACACTCTCGTCGAGCAATGCGAGCAGGGAGTGGACTATTTCACCATCCATGCCGGCATACGCCTGCAAAACGTTCACCTCGCCGACAACCGCCTGTGCGGCATAGTGAGCCGCGGCGGCAGCATAATGAGCAAATGGTGCCTGCTGCACAACCGCGAGAGCTTCCTGTATGAGCACTTCGACGACATCTGCGACATCGTGGCACGCTATGACGTAGCCCTCTCGCTGGGCGACGGACTGCGCCCCGGATGCACTGCCGATGCCAACGATGCGGCACAGTTTGCCGAACTCGACACGCTGGGCGAGCTGGTGACACGCGCCTGGGCTAAGGACGTGCAGACATTTATCGAAGGACCGGGTCACGTACCCATGCACAAGATACGCGAGAACATGGAACGGCAGCTCTCCCACTGCCACGAGGCTCCCTTCTACACCCTCGGTCCTATCGTCACCGACATTGCGCCGGCCTACGACCACATCACCAGTGCCATCGGCGCAGCCCAGATAGCATGGCTTGGCACGGCCATGCTCTGCTACGTCACTCCGAAGGAGCATCTTGCGCTGCCCAACAAGGACGACGTGCGCACCGGAGTGGTGGCTTACAAGATTGCCGCCCACGCTGCCGACCTGGCAAAAGGACACCCCGGAGCCTGCGTCCGCGACGATGCACTGTCAAAGGCACGCTTCGAGTTCCGTTGGCGCGACCAGTTCCACCTCTCGCTCGACCCGGAACTGGCCTTGCAGTATTTTGAAGAAGCCGGACACACCGATGGCGAGTACTGCACGATGTGCGGCCCCAACTTCTGTGCCGCCAAACTTACCCACGACCTGCGCAAACTAAACAAGAAAAATGGAACTGACGCATGAACAGCGGCTGCGCTACAACCGCCACCTGATACTCGACGGCATGGGCCCGGAGGGACAGCAGAGGCTGCTGCGGTCGAAGGTGCTGCTCATCGGAGCCGGAGGACTGGGCTCGCCGGCTGCACTCTATCTGGCTGCCGCAGGCGTAGGAACAATCGGAATAGTCGACGGCGACAGTGTCAGCCTCGCCAACTTGCAGCGGCAGGTGCTGCACACCACGGCTGACATCGGACAGCCGAAGGTGGATTCGGCCAGCAGGCACATAGCCGCACTGAACCCTGACGTGCAGGTGAGAACCTATCAGTGCTTTCTGGCAGAGGACAATGCAGCCGAACTGATAGCCGACTACGACTTCGCGATAGACGGCAGCGATAATTTCGCCACGAAATATCTGGTAAACGACGCCTGTGTGATGGCTGGCAAGGCCTGCTCCATAGGCGGTATCAGCCGCTTCAGCGGTCAGCTGACAACCGTAGTGCCGGGTGGGGCCTGCTATCGCTGCCTGTTTCCGGAGCCTCCGGCTGCAAAGGACGTTGAGACTTGTGCGCAGGTGGGCGTGCTGGGAAGCATAGCCGGCATACTGGGCACCTTGCAGGCTACCGAATGTATCAAATACCTGACCGGCATGGGCGACCTGCTCAGCGACACGCTGCTCACGTTCGACGCACTGACCATGCGGTGGCAACGGATAGAGGCTGGACGGAGCGACGGTTGCGCCCTTTGCGGCAAACACCCCACAATAACCGAACTGAAGGAATATGCCTTCAAACCTTGTAGCAAAAAGAGATAGAAACCATGTTTTCAGACGAATTGAAAAACATCAGCTGGGAGCAGACCACCGAAAGGATAGCTTCCAAGACCGACAGCGACGTCAGAAGAGCGTTGTCGAAGCGCCGCTGCGACGTGGAAGACTTCATGGCACTGCTCTCGCCAGCCGCCGAACCATATTTAGAGATTATGGCGCGCCTGTCGCGCAAGTACACCGAGGAACGTTTCGGGCGCACCATGTCGATGTTCATACCTCTTTATATTACCAACTCATGCTCAAACTCGTGCGTCTACTGCGGGTTTCATCGCGAAAACCCCATGGCGCGAACCATTCTCACGCCTGAGCAGATAGAGAACGAGTACAAAGCCATCAAACGGCTGGCTCCGTTTGAGAACATTCTCCTTGTAACGGGCGAGAACCCAGCGCGGGCTGGCGTGCCATATCTGAGCAAAGCCATCGACATAGCAAAGAGATATTTCTCGAATATAAAGATTGAGGTAATGCCTTTGAAAGCCGAGGAGTACGAGGAGCTAACTCACCACGGGCTGAACGGGGTTATCTGTTTTCAGGAGACCTACAACCGCGAGCATTACAAGCTCTACCACCCACGCGGAATGAAGAGCCGCTTCGAGTGGCGGTGCGACGGCTTCGACCGTATGGGGCAGGCAGGCGTTCATTCCATAGGCATGGGGGTGCTCATTGGGCTGGAGAAAGAATGGCGCACCGACGTTACCATGATGGCTTACCACCTGCGCTACCTGCAGAAGCACTATTGGCGCACGAAATACTCCATCAACTTCCCACGTATGCGCCCTGCACAGAACGAAGGATTCAAGCCCAACTGCCTGATGAGCGACCGCGAACTGGCTCAGGCTACGTTCGCAATGCGCATCTTCGACCACGACGTAGACATATCATACTCTACGCGCGAGCCAGCCTACATACGCGACAATATGTGTACGCTGGGCGTTACGACCATGTCGGCAGAAAGCCACGTCAATCCGGGAGGCTACCACACGTTCCCGCAGGCGCTCGAACAGTTCACCGTGAGCGACGAACGCACGGCCAAAGTCATCGACCGGCGCCTCAGGGAGCTGGGACGCGAACCAGTGTGGAAAGACTGGGATGCTGCTTTCGACTTCATCAACCGCGCCGTATGACTATTGTTATCACTCGCCCGGATTTCTTTACGGCTGAAGCAGAGCGTATCACGGAGCTTCTGCTGAGCGGCCAAGCCAGTCTTGTGCACATACGCAAGCCGGGAAGCACTGCCAGCGAAACCGAAGCACTGATAAGGGCACTGCCTGCATCGCTCTATGACAGGCTGACGCTGCACGACCACTTTCATCTGGCTGTGAGATATGGCTTGCACGGCATACACCTGAACCGCCGCAACCCGCAGGCACCGGCTGGATGGCCGGGGGCGGTAAGCATTTCGTGCCACAGCATAGCAGAACTGGAGCGGTGCAGGCGCTTGCCATACGCGTATATGAGTCTGTCGCCTATCTTCGACAGCATCTCAAAGAAAGGTTACAAGGCTGCTTTCTCCGCCGCCGAACTGGAGGAAGCCCGCCTGCGAGGCATCATCGACCAACGGGTAATGGCTCTGGGCGGTGTGACATTCGACAAAATAAATGAAGTGAAACGCATGGGCTTCGGAGGAGCCATGATACTTGGCGACGCATGGAAATAGTTTTGAGCATAGCAGGCAGCGACCCCTCAGCTGGGGCAGGCATACAGCAGGACTTGAAGACAATCACGGCACTGGGATGCTATGGCGCAACGGTCATAACGGCTCTCACCGTGCAGAACACGGTGGGCGTAAGCAAAGTAACGGCTGTTCAGCCGGAGTCAGTGGCATCGCAGATAAGAGCTGTTGCTGACGACCTGAACATCAGTGCGGTAAAGATTGGAATGATACCAGACAGCAAAGTGGCTGAGAGCATAGTGGCTGAGCTGCACAGGATTGTGGCCTTGCGGCACGTGCCAATCGTCTGCGACCCGATAATGGTATCTACCAGCGGACATAAGCTGATGCAAGATGAGTGCATAGACTACGTCGGCAAGCATCTGTTTCCGCTTTGTTCGCTCGTCACTCCCAACCTGCATGAGGCTCAAGTGCTGGCTGGAACAACTTTGAAATCTGACAAGGACATCTACACGGCTGGCCGATGGCTGGCTGAGCGCTATGGCACAGCGTTCCTGATAAAGGGCGGGCACATCGAAAGCAATGAGGAAGCAGCCACCGATTACCTCTTCTGTAATGACGGAAGCAGTTATGTCTTCTCGTCGGCAAGGCTGCACGCACGCAACCTTCACGGCACGGGATGCACTCTATCGTCGGCCATTGCTTCACTGCTGGCAAAGGGCGATATGCCGCTGCCTGCTGCCGTGGCCTCAGCAAAACAGTTTGTGGCTGATGCCATCATCCGAAGCACCAGCCACAATATCGGTCACGGGAGCGGTCCACTGCTCACTTTGGACCCGTCCGCGACGGAAAGAATAGTTCAGAACTCACTTGTGAAGTGGAAGCGGATGTGCTCGAAATCCTGTTGAGCCATCTGCAACACGTAGCCAGAGTCGGCAAGGAACACGTCGCGTCCCTCGCGGTCCTTGGCCATATACTGATACTTGCGCTTCTTGAAAGCTTCCAGATGCTCGTCGCTGTCGGCTTCTATCCAGCAAGCCTTATACAAGTGGACGGGTTCCCAGCGGCAACGGGCATTATACTCATTCTCAAGCCTGTACTGAATGACCTCGAACTGCAACTGGCCCACGGTGCCGATAATCTTCCGTCCGTTGAACTGGTTGACGAAAAGCTGTGCGACGCCCTCGTCCATAAGCTGCTGAATACCCTTTTCTAACTGCTTGGCCTTCATTGGGTCGTCGTTTTCGATATATTTGAACATCTCAGGTGAGAACGACGGCAGTCCGCGGAAGTGTATCTGCTCGCCCTCGGTGAGGGTGTCGCCAATCTTGAAGATGCCATTGTCGGGCAAGCCAACGATGTCTCCGGGCCATGCTTCCTCGATAGTAGACTTGCGCTGAGCCATGAACTGCGTCGGCGAAGAGAAGCGCAGGGTCTTGCCCTGACGCACGTGGAGATATGGCTGGTTGCGCTGGAAGCGGCCAGAGCATACCTTGCAGAAAGCAATACACGAACGATGGTTGGGATCTATGTTGGCGGTTATCTTGAAGATGAAGCCGGAAAACTTTGGCTCTTCGGGCTGGATTGTGCGTTCTTCGGCCACGGTGGGACGCGGCGACGGAGCTATCTCAACGAAACAGTTGAGCAGTTCCTGAACTCCAAAGTTGTTAAGGGCAGACCCAAAGAACACTGGTGCCACCTCTGCACTGCGGTAGGTCTCAACGTCAAACTGCGGATAGACTCCGTCTACAAGCTCCAGGTCGTCGCGCAACTGTCCGGCATCGGCCTCTCCTACCTGCTTGTCGAGCTCGTCGGAGTTGATGTCTACCTCCACTTTCTCCGTCACACGCTGTTTGTTTGGCGTGAAAAGGTCCAGCTTTTGCTCGTAAATGTTATACACGCCTTTGAACCTTGCGCCCTGATTGATAGGCCACGAGAGGGGTCTAACGTGTATCTTCAGTTCGTTTTCCAGCTCGTCGAGGAGGTCGAAGGGGTCTCGTCCCTCGCGGTCCATCTTGTTTATGAAGATTATCACGGGAGTGTTCCGCATACGGCAAACCTCCATGAGCTTCCTTGTTTGCGTCTCAACGCCTTTGGCTCCATCAACAACGATGATGGCAGAATCCACTGCGGTGAGCGTTCTATATGTGTCTTCGGCAAAGTCTTGGTGTCCCGGCGTATCGAGAATGTTGACCTTATACTCCGTATCTGAGCCTTCAGGAGTGTAGTCGAACTCCATCACCGATGTGCTGACCGATATTCCGCGCTGCTTCTCAATGTCCATCCAGTCGCTTGTTGCGGTCTTGCGTATCTTGTTGTTCTTCACAGCTCCGGCCACCTGAATCTGTCCGCCGAAGAGCAGGAACTTCTCGGTGAGCGTCGTCTTACCCGCATCGGGATGGCTGATGATGGCAAAGGTGCGTCTTCTTTCTATTTCCTTGTTCATCTCTATTGAGCTTGGCTGTTTAGCTTTTCAATACAAACTCTCAGGCTTTCTTCCCAATACGGAATCTCTATGCCGTAAGTCTGCTTTATCTTTGTCTTGTCGAGCACGCTGTAGTGCGGACGAGCAGCCGGTGTGGGATACTCGCTGGTGTGGAGCGGACGAACGTGGCAGCCGTCGATGCCGGCCAGACGGTGGATAGCCTTGGTGAAATCGTACCATGAAATGACACCTTCGTTGGAGAAGTGGTAGGCTCCCGGCACTATTCCCTGGCCTATGGCAGTCATTATCACCTGCGCCAGGTCGTGGGCATAGGTAGGAGTGCCCACCTGGTCGAATATCACTCCGAGCTCGCTACGCTCACGGCCAAGACGCATCATGGTCTTCACGAAGTTGTTGCCGAACGTGCTGTAGAGCCATGCCGTGCGTATAATCATCGTGCGTTGGCAGCTTGCCGTGGCACGTTGCTCGCCTTCGAGCTTGGTGCGTCCGTAGACACTGTTAGGGCAAGTGGGCTCGTCGGGAGTGTATGGTGTATGGTTTGTTCCGTCGAAAACGTAGTCGGTTGAAATCTGTATGAGCCATCCGCCACGGCTCTGAATAGCCTTTGCCAGCAGTTCGGGTGCCTCGGCATTGAGTTTCTCGCACAGAGCCACGCTCTCCTCGGCCTTGTCTACGGCTGTGAAGGCGGCACAGTTGACGATGCCATCAATCTCATTGTCGGTCACGAAGCGGTTTATCGCCTCGCCGTCGGTGATGTCAAGTTCAGCCACATCGGTGTTGAAGAATTGGTGTTCGGGGTGTCCGGGCTCGAGCAGACGCAGCTCGCTGCCCAGCTGGCCGTTGCAGCCAGTAATCAATATGTTCATACGCTTCGCTAATTGATAATTTATAGTGGATAATGGATAATAATTTAATTACTGAAAAAATATGGAACTTAGGTAAGATCTTCTTCGATGTCTTTATCGAAGCAATCAAAAGCCTTATTATTTCGTCTATATCGCCTTTCAAAGAATTATATAAGTCATCATCAAAATATGCCGTTTTATGCAATAATGTCAACCAATACGATGCTTCGCTCGCTTCCTTTAGGGATATGCTAAGTTTGCTTATAAAGTCTGGTTTACTTTGTGCCTGTAGCCCTTCATGGATATTTGCACCTACACTGGTAGCACTTCTAAATAATTGTTTGGACATAATAAATTCCCGTTTTTCTTCTTTTAAGTATTCATAACAATGCACCATCCTTATCGAAAAAGCCATTGACTTGTCTGCTAAAATATTATTTTCCGCCATTTCCAAGTTTAATTATATAATATTTTATGGGAATTTCGCTTTATCCATTATACATTATTCGTTATCCATTAGGGCAAGCTCACCAGCCTTGTCCGCTTTGTAGTAATCCGAGAGCATACCTATGAGGGTCGTTATCTCACGTATCGCGTGTTCAGTCTCAGGCGTGACGGGTTTCTTCTGCAGGCGCAGCATCATCGTTCCGTAGAGCGCATTGAAGCAGGTTTGTATCTCGTGCTCCTGTTTGTCGGCTCCTCGGTGGCGCAGTTCCACCACGAAAGGCAGCACTCGGTAGTACTCCGAACTGTAGAAAGGGAACTTAGCCGATTGCAGCAATGCCCCGTGCAGCTCCTCAAGTTGCTGCAATACGATGTTGTTTATCTGCAAGTGTCCGCTCGTGCGGCAGCCCTCGCTGTTCATCATACGCACCAGATTGCCGTACCAGTCTACGAGTTCGGCCTTCTGCTCAGGCGTGTAGCCAAACTGTTCGATGTATTCGCGCTTGATGCGAGTCAGCGAACAGTCGTATGCACGTATGATATCCTCCACCTGCCACATATAAAGCAGGTACTCGGCTATTGACTTTTGTCGAAGTTGTTGGGAAATAAACATATCTTCAATGTCAGAATTCGGGCAGGTGATAGAGGTTGAACACCGTTCCTATGAGTGCTACAATCGAGAAGACAATCACCAGAGAGCCTATCACCTTATTTATTATAATAACGCCGTTGGTATCAAACTTGCCTCGTATCTTGTCTACAAGCCACGTCAGTCCGAACCACCAGAGCAGCGCTCCAAGCACAATGCTGAGATAGCCGATGGTCATTTCGAATGGATGGTCGGGTATGACGAAGGCAAACTGAGCATAGGTTGCCATGAAAAGAAACCCAGCGTGACGAAGAAAGCTGTCAGGGCGTTCTGCCACAGGGTGCCTTTCTTGTTCGAGCTTTTGTGAGCGTTCTTCATTGGGTCGGACTTGAAGCAGAACACACCGAACAAGAGCAGCAGGCTGCTTCCCAGAATTTGCAGATAGAACTTGTTTTGGGCATTGTTAATGAAGTCCATAACGAAGCTCATGCCCAAGCCAGTTATCAAAGCATAGATTATGTCGCTTGCTGCTGCACCGATACCGGTAACTAATCCATACCAGCGACCCTTGTTCAGAGTCCGCTGCACACACAGTATGCCCACGGGCCCCATGGGAGCCGATGCAATGACACCTATCAGGATGCCCTTTATCATGCAGTCCAGGATGTCAATCTGAAACGGTAAAGGCAAGTTCATAATGCGTTGCAAAGGTACTATTTAACATGAGAAAAGCCAAATATATTTAGGAATTTCCGCCCCACAGTCATACTTCCGCAATGAAAGAAAATGACATAAACATACCATAATGGCCCTTACAGCCACGCTGTAACGGTTAAATAAAATTAAAAAAGAGACTATTCAAGCTAATAAAACTCAACAAATGACCACTATTTCTTACCTTTGCGAAAAGCCTTCAACCAATGGCAAGCGTGCCTGCCGAGGGCTTACGATGAAAGCATTACTCGTTATCATTAACTAAAAACAATCATATCATGGAAGAACAACTGACAAAGCCTTACGTAATAGGCTTAGACTTAGGAGGTACTAACTCCGTTTTCGGTATCGTTGACACACGTGGCGAGATCACTGATATGGGCCAAGGACACCATTGTCCCCCTGGGAGATATGTTCTCTGAGAAACTGGGCATCCCCGTGGCTATCACCAACGACGCTAATGCCGCTGCCATCGGCGAGATGACCTACGGAGTGGCTCGCGGTATGAAGAACTTCATCATGCTTACGCTGGGCACCGGTGTTGGTTCGGGAATCGTAATCAACGGTCAGCTGGTCTATGGCTCCGACGGATTTGCCGGCGAGCTTGGCCACGTCACCATGCGCCGCACCGACGGTCGCTCGTGTGGCTGCGGTCGCTACGGCTGTCTTGAGGCTTACTGCTCTGCAACCGGCGTTGCCCGCACTGCCCGCGAGATGCTCCAGAAGAGCGACGAGCCTTCGCTGCTCCGCGATATGGATCCCGAGAAGATCACCTCTCTCGACGTGTCGATAGCCGCAGGCAAGGGCGACAAGCTTGCCAAGGACGTCTACGACTTCACCGGCCATATGCTCGGAGAGGCTTGTGCCGACTTCGCAACATTCTGTTCGCCAGAGGCTTTCGTGTTCTTCGGCGGCATGGCAAAGGCCGGCGACCTCATCATGGAGCCCATCAAGCGCAGCTACAACGAGCACGTGATGCCTATCTTCCGCGACAAGGCCAAGTTCCTCATCAGCTCGCTCGACGGAGCCAGCGCAGCAGTGCTCGGTGCTTCGGCCATAGGATGGGAAGTGAAAGAAGGAGAGCCTGCCGCTACGGCAGCCAACTAAAAAGAGCGAAGGCGCAAGACCATGAGTCCTGCGCCTTCTTTTTTATTACCTGTAGGCAGCAAAGTGCCTGACATTTTAATCTATTTGTTCTCTTCAATCTGGTGTTCAACCCTGATAGCCTGTGCTACACTGGCAGCAACAACGGCCAAACTAAAAATCATTGTAGTCATAATCTTAACCTTTCTTTTTAATTAAATAATACGGTTTTGTTATCCTTAGCATCGGACTCGCTCGTCCTAAATGCGCTGCAAAGGTATGGGCAAAAACCGTCGCAGAGAAATCTTCAGCCCGAAATATGCCTTTTTTCCTCTATTTGTTGACGAACATCAAACACTTTGACGAACGTCAAGAACGGGAAAAATGTGAAAAGTTTTTGCCATTTAGAGCATTTGTAATACCTTTGCCGACAAATTAGACAACAGATATGAAAAAATATGCAATAATTCTGGCACTTGCCTGCCTCGCACTCGTGCCTGCCAACGCACAAGAGGCAGACAAATACACCTACAAGAACTCCGATGACAACACAAGAATACACCTTCAGGATGTCGCTGCTAAAGGCGGACACGGACGGTGGGACATATATGTTACACCGCGCGTGGGTGCCATAGCCTCCGACATTACTGCCCTCAACGGCAAGATAAAGGTAGGTTTCGTGGGCGGAGCCAACGTTGAGGTGTTCATTCTGCCTACATTTGCAGTTGACTTTGAGCTTGATTTCGCAAAAGTAGGCACCAACAGCGTATCGCATACCGACCAATACGGCAACACAGCAAGCTACGACTACCGCTTCCTCTACCTCAATACCAACTACTTGGCACGCTGGTATCCCACCTACAAAAGCCACCTGAGCCTCTATGCCGGCATAGAGGTGAGCCGCCTGCTCAAGGCAAAGGCTGCCACAGGCGACATCACTTCCGACATCAAGAGCCAGCTCCGCAGCGGCGACGTAAGCGTACCCGTTGGCGTGAGCTATGAGTTCGGCAACTGGCAAGCCGACCTGCGCTACAGCTTCGGCTTCACGCGTGTGGCACGCAGCGACAAAGCTCGCGAGATTATAGGCAAAGGCCACCTCCACAGCCTGATGCTCACGATGGGATACAGGATACATCTATGGTGACAAGGGCCGTTCTGACGTTTCTGTTTCTGACGTTTAGCACTCTCGCAGAAGCCGAAACATCCAACGGCGACAGCCTGACTGTCAGCCGCCCTGCCTTTTCCGACCACCTGAGCTATGAGCTACGCTACAACCCCGGACGCGTCATAGCCCTTGACGAGTATGTCAGGAAATGGCTCAAGAAAGGCAACACCTTCTCTGTAAGTGCCGAGCTGCACTATAACACCCTTCCTGCCGACAGCAACAGCTTCGCTGCCGACTACGGCTACCCCACCTTCACTCTCGGACTGCGCTACAACCGCAACCACGGCACGGTGCTCCACCGCGACAAGGACTCTGCATGGGGACTGCTCGAACCCGTAGACTACAACACCATACTCGGCGACATCATTACCGTCTACGGCACTTTCTCGCGCCCGTTGCTGCGCACGCGTCGCTGGGAAGTGGCCTACTACCTCGGCGCGGGCATAGGATTCGCCCTTAAGCACTACAACCTAACCGACCAGATAGACAATGAGTTCATCGGCACCGTGCCCAACATCTACTTCACTGCGGGCCTCTCAGCCACCTACCATATAAGTCCGATGCTGGCGATAAGGGCCGGAGTGGACTTCAGCCACCACAGCAACGGAGCACTCTATCGCCCGAACAAAGGCGCAAACTACGTCGGTCCGTTTGTCGGAATAGTCTACTATAACTCCGGATACGACAGCCACACCACCACTTCGCCAAGCGAGGACAAGCAAGAACACCAATCACCAGCCCCCAATCACCAATCAAGAAAACGCTTCGCCCGCCACTTCTTCGGCGAGGTTACGCTCGGCGTAGGCGGCAAGACACTGCTCGAGGACTGGCAACTCACCCAGTTCAACACCCCGCCGGGCGACCCCGACTACCGCACCGACCGCTTCCACTTCTACATGGCCTACTCGCTCCAAGCCGGAGTGCTCTACCGCTACGCACGCCGCTGGGCATCTGGCCTCGGCCTCGACCTCTTCTACGGCACCTACAGCGACCGTGTGGCACAGCTCGACGCAAGCAAAGGCATCACCATGCGCCACAGCCCGTGGTCATTAGGCATAGCCGCCAGACACGAGGTTTTCTACGGACGGCTGTCGCTGCGCATGGCACTGGGCTACTATCTCTACCGCCACATGGGCAGCCATGCCAAGCAGATAGAGAAACCATACTACGAACGCATAGGACTCCACTACCAGATACCTGGCTGTGAGCGCCTTTCTGTGGGCTTCAACGTCAATGCCCACCTCACGAAAGCCGACTTCACGGAACTTCAGCTAAGCTACCGCGTGTTCTGACCGCAACCGTCACTTTTTACCAAGCCCTCCGTAACTTTTCTCCAGCAGCCCCGTAACATCGCTCCAGCTATCCTGTAACAATACTCCAGGGCTGCTGTAACAAAGCTCCAAGGCTGTTGGAGAAACATTACCAGACCACCCCCGTAAAAAACTATCCGAAAAACGGCACGTTTTCAGGCGAAAAGCAACTTTATCACGGCAAATAAAACGAGATTGAAAGAGGGCACAGACAAATTGATTTTTAGTTGAAAAAAGCAGACTGAAAAGCACGCCTTTTATTCTTATTTTTCATATATTTGCACTGTGTCAGACATCACTCTCAGCACAAGAGCAAAGCAGCCTGAAGTAATGAAAAACACAACTTGCCAATGACATACGTTGAGACAAGCGACAAGAACAACCGCCCCGTGCCATACTATCTGGCAGTAGAGGAAGTGCTGGCACGCCGCCGGCAGGCTTCCGACTGCCTGCTGATGTGGCAGGTAGACCCGTCGGTGATATTCGGGCGCAACCAGCTGATGCGCAACGAGGTAGACATCGACTACTGCCGACAGCACGGCATCAGCACCTTCAGGCGCAAGAGCGGCGGCGGCTGCGTCTATGCTGACCGGGGAAACATCATGCTCTCGCTCGTCACACGCGCCGACAGCGTAGCCACGAGCTACAACCGCTACACCACGATGCTGCTCTGGGCTTTGCAGCAGATGGGCATCTCGGCCACGGCCAACGGGCGCAACGACATACTGATAGGCGGTCGCAAAGTGAGCGGAAACGCCTTCTATCACCTCGGCCACAGCAACATAGTACACGGCACACTGCTCTACGACACCACCATGAGCCACATGACGGGAGCACTCACACCACCTAAGGAGAAGCTGCGCAGCAAGGGCGTGGAGAGCATACACCAGCACGTAACGCTGCTCAAGGAGCACACCACCATGAGCATCGGACAGGTGAAGGACAGCATAAGGCAACTGCTCTGCGCCGACACCTACCGCCTCACAGCCGCAGAGGAGGCCGAGGCCGAGGCCATAATGCAGGAATACCAGAGCCGCGACTTCATCTGCGGACACGACCCTGCCTACACCGTGGAGCGCAGAGGGCGCATAGAGGGAGTCGGCAACTTCGACATCAGCATCACTCTGAGGAACAACGTCATAAAGGCAATGGCCCTTTCGGGCGACTTTTTTGCCGTAGGCGACATCGAGAAAGGCATCATTGAGCCGCTCATAAACACCCCACTCAACCGCGAGAGCCTGCTAAGCCGTCTGCCAGAGAGCCTCGACCACATAGTGATGAACCTACGGCGCGACAACCTGGCCGCCATCCTGCTGACAGCAGACCCCACGGCAGCACACGACGAGAGCAGCCTTCAGAAGACAGAAAATCAACAAACGAGATAAGTATGGAAAACAAGAAAACCTGCCTGTACGACAAGCACGTCGCCCTGGGCGCACTGATGTCGCCCTTCGCCGGCTTCGACATGCCGATACAGTACTCAGACATTGCCACCGAGCACCATGCCGTGCGCCGCGAGTGCGGTGTGTTCGACGTAAGCCACATGGGAGAAGTGACCGTCTGCGGCCCCGATGCCGAACGCTACGTGAGCCACATCTTCACCGGCGACATCAGCGGAGCACCCGTGGGCAAAGTGTTCTACGGCATGATGTGCTACGACGACGGCGGCACCGTTGACGACCTGCTGGTCTACAAGCTTGCCGACGACCGCTTCTTCCTCGTCATCAATGCCTCGAACATCGACAAAGACTTCGACTGGATGACCCGTCACACCGAGGGCTTCGACCTCACCCTCACCAACGAGAGCGACCGCTACGGTCAGCTGGCGGTGCAGGGACCGATGGCCGAAGCCATCACCGAGGAGGTGCTTGGGCTGAAAGTGGCCGAGCTGACATTCTATACAACGAAGGAAATGACCGTCAGCGGCGAGACAATCGTAGTGTCGCGCACTGGCTATACAGGTGAGGATGGTTTCGAGATATACGCTTCTCACGACTTCATCCGCCGCGCATGGGATGCACTGATGGCTTCGGGCCGTTGCCGTCCGTGCGGTCTTGGCTGCCGCGACACGCTCCGCTTCGAGGTGGGACTGCCTCTCTACGGCAACGAACTCTCTGCCGAGATAAGCCCCGTGATGGCTGGTCTGGGGATGTTCGTCAAGACAGACAAGCCCGAGTTCATAGGCCGCGAGTCACTGCTGCGCCAGAAAACCGAGGGTGCCAGGCAGCGCGTGGTGGGCATAGAGCTCGAAGGCAAGGCCATTCCGCGCCACGGCTATGCAGTGCTTGCCGACGGACAGCAGGTGGGAACAGTGACCACGGGCTACCATTGCCTGTCGGTCGACAAGAGTGTGTGCATGGCTCTCGTCGAGACGGCATACGCCAAGCTCGGCACAAGGCTTGAAGTGCAGATACGGAAGAAAACTTTCCCCGGAACGGTAGTGAAGAAACGCTTCTATGAAAAGCACTACAAGAAGGACTAAAACAACAACTAACATCATACAAAAGACTATGGCAAAGATTATTGAAGGACTCTTTTACAGCGAGTCGCACGAGTTTGTGAGAGTTGAAGGCGAGTATGGATACATCGGTATCACCGATTATGCCCAGCACGCACTGGGCAACGTGGTGTATGTAGATATGCCTGAGACCGACGACGAGGTGGAAGCCGGCGAGGAATTCGGCGCAGTGGAGAGCGTGAAGGCTGCCAGCGACCTCATTTCTCCCGTATCGGGAGTGGTCGTAGAGGTGAACGATGCCCTCGACGACGAGCCGGAACTGCTCAACAAGGATGCGTTCGAGAACTGGATCATCAAGGTTGAGCTGACCGACAAGACCGAGCTCGACAAGCTTATGGATGCAAAAGCTTACGAAGCTTACTGCAAATAACTATCAAGAAACCCAATTCCCACTCTTTGCCACATACCCCACGGGAAAGGCAAAGAGTGGGCTTTTACCATTCACAAGCCCATGAGTTACAAGTATTTTCCTCACACCGACAGCGATGTCAGCCAGATGCTGGCCGCAGCAGGTGCAAAAAGCCTCGACGAGCTCTACTGCGACGTGCCCGAGCAGCTGCGCTTCCGAGGCGACTATGCCCTGCCCTCGACGATGAGCGAGATTGAAGTGCGCGAGATGTTCCGCACTCTGGCCAGCATGAACACACCTCTCGTGTGCTTCGCCGGCAACGGATGCTACGACCACTATGCGCCGAGCATCGTGGCAAGGCTCGCCCAGCGCTCAGAGTTCCTCACGAGCTACACCCCATATCAGGCCGAAATATCACAAGGCACACTTCACTACATCTTTGAATATCAGTCGATGATGGCCACGCTCACGGGCATGGACATATCCAACGCGTCGATGTACGACGGTGCAACTGCCACAGCCGAGGCGGCAATGATGGCTATTGCAGCCACAAAGAAGGCCACCCGCGTGCTCGTTTCCGAAACGGTGGATGCCAAGACGCGCCGCGTTGTGGACACTTACGCCCACTATCACGGCATAGACATCTGCACAATCAAAGCCACCGACGGCATCACCGACCGCGAAAGCGTGGAACGCGAACTGGCTCAGGGCGGTGTGGCTGGCGTGGTAGTGCAGCAACCCAACTGCTATGGCATAGTGGAAGACTTCAGCGGACTGAGCGAGTCGTGCCACTCGGCAAAGGCCCTGCTGATAATGAACAGCGTGGCTGCCGACCTGGCCATACTGAAGACTCCTCGCGAATGGGGTGCCGACATCGCCGTGGGCGAGGCGCAGAGCCTTGGTCTGCCCATGATGTTCGGCGGTCCGGGACTGGGCTATATGTGTACCACCGAGAAACTGATGCGCAAGATGCCGGGACGCATCGTGGGCATGACGCAGGACAACCGTGGACAACGCGCCTTCGTACTAACGCTACAGGCCCGCGAACAGCACATTCGCCGCCAGAAAGCCACATCGAACATCTGCTCCAACCAGAGCCTCATGGCCCTTTATGCCACCATCTATCTGGCTACAATGGGACGGCAGGGGCTGCGCGAGGCGGCTGAACAGTCGTATCAGAAAGCCCACGACCTGTGCGACAGTCTCATTGCGACACGCCACTTCAGGCTGACTTACGAGCAACCGTTCTTCAACGAGTTCTGCCTGACATTCGACGGCAACGTCGACGACTTGCTACTCGAGTGCGAGAGCTACGGCTACATGGCCGGAGTGAAGGTCGACGACGACAAGCTGATGATAGCCGTCACCGAAAAGCGAACTGCCGAAGAGATGGCTGATTTCATTGAGATTATTAACCGTTATATGGAGGACAAGGAATGAACAACAAACTATATGGCAATCTGATTTTCGAGCTTTCTAAAAGCGGTCGCAAAGGCTACTCTCTGCCTGAGTATGCTTCCGAGCACTCCACCGCCGAGCTGCCGCAGGCTCTCAGACGCAGCGAGGAAGCTGGGCTGCCCGAGTGCGACGAACTGACAGTAGTGCGCCACTACACCAATCTGAGCCACAACAACTTCGGCGTTGACGACGGCTTCTATCCCTTGGGGTCGTGCACTATGAAATACAATCCGGCCCTGAACGAGGAGGTGGGCACACTCGAAGAGTTTGCCGCACTGCATCCGCAGCAAAGCACCACATCGTGTCAAGGCGCGCTGCTCGTCTACTACAACCTGCAGAAGTCGCTTGCCGAGCTGACAGGACTGAGCCGCTTCACTCTCAATCCCTGCGCCGGAGCACACGGCGAGCTCACAGGACTGATGATTATACGCGCCTATCACGACAGCCGAGGCGACGACAAGCGCCGGAAGGTGCTCATTCCCGACTCTGCCCACGGCACCAACCCCGCCTCGGCAGCTGTTTGCGGCATGGACGTGGTTGAGGTGAAGAGCCTCGACGACGGCACTGTCGACGTCGACGACCTCAAAGCGAAGATTGCCGAGCACGCCGACGAGGTGGCTGCAATGATGATGACAAACCCTAACACGCTGGGAATCTTCGAGCGCAACATCCCTGCCATAGCCCAGATGGTGCATGAGTGCGGCGCACTGATGTACTACGACGGTGCCAATCTCAACCCTATGCTTGGCGTGGCACGCCCCGGCGACATGGGCTTCGACGTGATGCACATCAACCTGCACAAGACTTTCTCCACTCCCCACGGCGGTGGCGGACCCGGCAGCGGCCCGGTAGGCGTGAGAAAAGGGCTGGAGGACTTTCTGCCTACGCCCCGTGTGGAGTACGACGAGCAAAGCGACACGTTCACCATAGCCACCGACGACGAGAAGAGCATGGGCTCCGTCGGCAACTTCTTCGGCAATTTCGGGGTGGTGCTCAAGGCCTACGCATGGCTCTGTTCATTAGGTAAAGAGCACATCAAGGAGGTCGGTCCGCTGGCTACTCTCAACGCAAACTACATCAAACAGCAGCTCAAGGATGTCTATGAACTGCCCATCGAGGGTGTGTGCAAGCACGAGTTTGTGTTCGACGGACTGAAAGACAAGTCAACCGGCGTAACCACCATGGACGTTGCCAAGCGCCTTCTCGACTATGGCTACCATGCTCCGACAATCTACTTCCCACTGCTTTTCCATGAGGCAATGATGATAGAGCCAACAGAGAGCGAGTCTAAGGAAACGATAGACAGCTTCATCGAGGTGATGCGCACTATCGCACGCGAAGCCAAGGAGCAGCCAGAGCTTGTGAAGACGGCTCCCCACACCACTCCCATAGGACGTGTCGACGACGTGCTGGCAGCCAAGCAGCCCGTGCTCACCTACACGAAGATGGTTAACAGTTGATAATCAGCAGCGGATAGTCAAAGGCATCTCGCACTATAATTTATCAATTATATATTATGAATTATGCATTATAAATTATGAATTGTAGCGACCTTATTATAATAGGTAGCGGACCGGGCGGCTATCGGGCTGCCGACTACGCTGCAAAGCACGGCCTGAGAGTGACTGTTTTTGAAAGTTCGGAGGCCGGAGGCACCTGTCTCAACTGCGGATGCATCCCTACCAAGGCTTTATGCCATGCCGCCACGCTTGCCGAAAAGGATTTTGCACAGGCTGCAAGCCACAAGGACACTGTTGTGGAACAGCTCCGCAGCGGAGTGGAACAGCTGCTCGCACAGCCCGGCATAACCCTCGTCAGAGGGCGCGCAGCCTTCAAGGACAACAACACCGTGGTATGCGACGGCACCGAATACAATGCCAAGAACATCATCATCGCTACGGGGTCGAAGCCTAAGATGCCTCCCATCGACGGCATAACCCTGCCCCACGTTCTCACATCTACCGAGATGCTAAGCCTCAAGGCTGTTCCCGAACGGCTGGCGATTATCGGAGCCGGTGTGATAGGCATGGAGTTTGCCTCGGTGATGAACGCTTTTGGCTGCAAGGTTACGGTGATAGAGTTTCTCAAGGAGTGCCTGCCTGCCATCGACGGCGACATTGCCAAGCGCCTGCGCAAGGCTATGGAGCGCAAAGGTGTGGAGTTCATCATGCAGGCAGCCGTGAAGCGCATCACCCCAGAAGCCATAGTCTACGAACGAAAGGGCAAGGAAGCGACGGTGGAAACGAGCTGCGTGCTCGTGGCAACAGGCCGCGGAGCCATGACCGACGGGCTGCAACTCAGCAACACCGACGTGAAGGTAGAGCCGCAAGGCATCGTCACCAACGAGATGATGCAGACCAGCGTGCCGAACATCTATGCCATTGGCGACGTTAACGGTCGCTCCCTGCTTGCCCATGCCGCCACCATGCAAGGCATAAGGGCCGTAAACCACATACTGCAACGCACCGACAGCATAAGGTTCGACATCATGCCGGCAGCCGTTTTCACCTCTCCCGAAGTGGCAAGCGTAGGCCTGACCGAAGAACAATGCAAGCAACAGCACCCTTCTTACCAGTGCCGCAAGGCCCTCTACCGCGCCAACGGCAAGGCTCTCGCCATGAACGAGGACGAAGGAATACTGAAACTGCTTGCTGCCGAGGACGGAACCATACTGGGATGCCACGTCATGGGAGCCCACGCAGCCGACCTGGTGCAGGAAGTTGCAGCCCTGATGAACTTCAATGCCACCGTCCAAAGGCTGCGCGACATCACCCACATCCATCCCACTCTGGGCGAGATTCTGCAGTCAGCAGCAGAAATGTTCTGACCATATACCCACAAGGGCACTGTCGCACGCAGCTTGCGGCAGTGCCCATCACCTGCAAGAAACCATTATTACTAACCTAATACTAACCTATATGGAATTGAAAACCGCATTTGCCGGCACCTTGGAGTCGGGAGACATTATGATTCAGCTACTCCCAAACGACAAGGGCGGTCTGCAGATAGACCTCGAAAGCACTGTGGCCTATCAGTTTGGAAATCAGATCAAGGAAGTAATCACCCAGACCCTTGCCTCGCAGGGCATCACCGATGCCGTGTTGAAAGCCACCGACAAGGGAGCCCTCGACTGCACCATACGTGCCCGCGTCACGGCAGCCGCCGTGCGGGCGACGGGCAAAGACGTGTGGAGCGACTGACAACACAATACCGACAACCTGAAAAAGCAATACTATGCAACGACTAAGAAGAACCATGATGTTCGTACCCGGCAACAATCCGGGTATGATGCAGGATGCTTTCATCTATGGTCCCGACTCTATCATGCTCGACCTTGAGGACTCGGTGACTATGGCAGAGAAGGACGCAGCGCGTCTGTTGGTGTATAACGCACTGAAAACCATCGACTACGGTGACACAGAAATGGTGGTGAGGATCAACCCTCTGAACACTCCCTACGGCAAGAAGGACATCGAAGCCGTGGTGAAAGCAGGCGTAGACGTTATCCGTATGCCGAAGACCGAGACGGCTGAAGAGGTCCGCGAAGTGGAACGAGAGATTGAGAAGGTGGAGAAAGAGCTGGGATGCGTTGGCCGCACCAAGATTATGGCAGCCATAGAAAGTGCTCTCGGCATTGTCAACGCCTACTCCATTGCCGTCGCCTCGAAACGAATGATGGGCATAGCACTGGGTGCCGAGGACTACTGCGCCAACCTTAAGACGCAGCGCACGCCCGGAGGCGACGAGCTGTTGCTGGCTCGCCAGACCATCGTAGTGGCTGCACGTGCCGCCGGCATTGACGCGCTGGACACCGTCTACTCCAATCTCAACGACATGGAAACCTTCCGCCGCGAAGTGGTACTTATCAAGACTCTGGGCTTCGACGGCAAGTCGATTATCAATCCGCGCCAGATACAAATCGTGAACGAGGTGTTTGCCCCGAAAGAGAAGGACATTCAGAAAGCCCAGACCATAATCGCAGCGATACGCGAAGCCGAGAAACGCGGTTCGGGAGTGATCGCCGTTAACGGCAAGATGGTAGACCGCCCTGTGGTATTGCGTGCCCAGCGCACCATCGACCTCGCCATAGCATCAGGAATTTTAAGACAGGAGGACCTACTATGAACACCACAACAGACCGCATAGACCTTATAACCGAAGCCGCCAAAAGGCTTCACAAGCCCGTCTTCGACGGCAAACAGCAACCCAAGGAGCCAGCTCCGCGCACCGACAAGCTCACCAACTCGTACAAGGTTGTGAGCCTTGAAGAAGCTATCAGGCGCAGCGGACTGAAAGACGGGATGACCATTTCGTTTCACCATCACTTCCGCGCCGGCGACAAAGTGGTGAACATGGTGGTTGCCAAACTTGCCGAAATGGGCTACAAAGACCTGCATCTGGCCGCATCGAGCCTCATCGACGTTCACGAGCCGCTGATAGAACACATACGCAACGGCGTTATCAGCCGCATCTCCACTTCCGGACTGCGAGGCAAACTGGCCCAGGAGATTTCACACGGACTGATGAAAGAGCCCGTGGTATTCCGCTCCCACGGCAGCCGAGGCAGCGCAATAGCAAGCGGCGAGCTCCACATCGACGTGGCTTTCCTCGGCGCATCGTCGTCAGATCCGATGGGCAATTCCTGCGGATACTCGCGTTCCGCCAATGCCAAGTCTATCTGCGGAAGCATCGGCTACGCCCTCCCCGACGCACAATATGCCGACCACGTGGTTATCCTTACCGACGACCTTGTGCCCTATCCCAACCGTCCGTCGGGCATATCGGAGATTGATGTCGACAGCGTAGTGGTGGTAGAGAGTGTCGGCGACTCGTCGAAGATCTCCTCGGGAGCCATCCGCGACACCAAGAACCCGCGCGACATTCTCCTCGCCCAGCAAGCTGCCAAGGTGATAATCAACAGCGGCTACTTCAAGCCGGGCTTCTCCATACAGACAGGTTCGGGCGGAGCATCGCTCGCTGCGGTGAAGTATATCCGCCAAAGCATGATTGACCAGGGCATCAAAGCCAGCTTCGCGCTGGGCGGCATCACTGCCCACATGGTCAAGATGCACCAGGAAGGGCTTATCGAACGACTCATGGACGTGCAGTCTTTCGACAAGGTTGCAGCCGAATCGCTGCGCGACGACCGTATGCACAAGGAGGTTTCGTCTATCGAATACGCCAGTGCGCAGGAGCCAGGCTCGGCTACCCACTTCCTCGACATCGTCATACTGTCGGCCCTTGAGGTCGATGTAGACTTCAACGTGAATGTTCTCGTGGGCAGCGACGGCATCATCCGCGGTGCCATAGGCGGCCATCCCGACACGGCAGCCGACTCGGCACTGTCCATTATAGTCTGTCCGCTGCTGCGCGGACGCATCCCGTGCATCGTGGACAAGGTGACTACGCTCATCACTCCCGGCTCTACCGTCGACGTAGTGGTGACGGAATACGGCATTGCAGTCAACCCGCGCCGTCCCGAGATAGCCGAACGTCTGCGCCAGGCTGGCATGAACATCGTAGACATAGCAGCCCTGAAAGAGCGCGGCGAGCGCATAATAGGCCATGCCGACCCACTGCCTTTCGGCGACAAGGTTGTCGGAATAGTGATGAACCGCGACGGTTCGGTGATGGATGTGATAAGAAACATCGATGCATAACTCTCATTATCATAAATCTGAAGACCCGGCAACGGAAGCAACTCCACAGGCCATCAGCCTGGAGGAGCTGCTCCGCAGCCGCGACGAACGAAGCAAGCTGCAACACCGTCTGCTTGCCGACAATCCCGGCATGACGGTGGTGATGCTCACCATAGTGATGCCCGGCACGGTGAAACGCAACTCGCTGTCGCTCCGAACAGGCCGCGCGGCGGTAGAGGCACTTGCCCAAGCATTTGGCAAACAGCCCACAGTGCGCGACCTCAACACTGGTTTCGAGGCTTATCTGCTCACTCCGCTCGCCCCCTCCGAAGCCAAGCGGAAAGCCTGTCGCATAGAGGAAGAACACCCGTTAGGCCGACTTTTTGACATCGACATCATCGACCAGCGCGGCATACCCGTCGAACGCAGCACCATCGGACTGCCGCCGCGCCGCTGCCTGCTGTGCCACAACGAGGCACGCTACTGTATGCGCAACCACAGCCACACCCGTGAAGAGGTGCTGCAGAGGATAAAAGAAATGGTTGAGAACTATGTATAACGAGTTCGAGATACGCCCCATGCCCCTCTCGTCGCCCTTCTGCAGACGGCAAGTAGAGGGTTTTCTCGCTGCCAACGGCCTGCGCCTCGACGACGTAGACTACTATGCCGCCGTGTTCTCCATCGACAACGACGAGCAGATATTGGCCGGAGGCGGACTGAAGGGCAACGTGATACGGTGCATTGCCGTCGACCCGGAGCTGCGCGACGAGGGTTTCTCAAGCCGTCTGGTGTCGCATCTGCTCAGCGAAATCTACTCGCACCACTACACTTCGGCAAGGGTGTTCACCAAACCCGGCAACCAACAGATATTCGAGAACCTCGGGTTCCACATCATAGGCAAAGCCCCAGAGGCCATCCTCATGGAAAACGGAACCGAGCTGCGCAGCTACTGCAACTACCTTTCCTCGCAGCGACGACTGGGTGAGAGCGGCGTGATAGTGATGAACGCCAATCCCTTCACCCTCGGACACCGCTATCTCATAGAGCAAGCCTCCAGACAAGTTACCTGGCTCCACGTGGTGGTGGTGAAGGAGGACTGCAGCGAGTTCCCATACGCCGAGCGCATAGAGATGATACGCCGCGGAACGCGCGACCTTACGAACGTGAACGTATGCGAGGGCAGCGACTACAGCGTGTCGCAGACCACCTTTCCCACCTATTTCCTTAAGAAACTGAGTTCGGCAACCGACAACCAGATACGCCTCGACCTCGATGTGTTTGTGCATTTCATTGCTCCCCACTTGGGCATACACAAACGCTTCATCGGCTCCGAGCCCACCGACCCACTAACCAACCGATACAACCAGCTCATCCACGAAGTGCTGCCAACCTACGGCTACGGCGTGGTTGAGATTCCGCGCCTTGGCGACATCTCGGCTTCCACCCTGCGCCACGCGCTGGCCGAGGGCAAGATGGCTCGCGCCTGCTCACTGGCCTACTCCACCACCCTGCCTTTCCTCTTCGCACATCAGGTCTGCAAAGCCCTCACCGACGAGCTCGACACCACTCCAAAGCCAGGTCTTGTGGACCGAAACAACAACGGTGCCCACCAGGATATGGACTATCGCCTCATGCAGCAGAGCATTGCGGCACTGCGCCCATACTTCGCCAGACTGTGCGAGGACGACTGCTGCCACGACAGCTCACGCATCAGGCAAACAGGCATGGCTGCCGAGGCGGCGATGCTCGGTGCCACCCACGGCGTGAACACCCACCGCGGAGCACTCTTCGCCCTTGGCATCACGGCGGCAGCGGCAGCGGCAGCCTACAGCAAACATGGCTGCATAGCCCCCGAACAGCTGCAAGCTGAGATAAGAAGGATAGCTGCCACTATGCCGCGGCCCACTGGCACTCACGGCGCAGAGGTGGAACGACAGCACGGCAAAGGCGGCGCACTCGCCGCTGCGCAGGGCGGCTATGCCACACTTTTCGAGCAATGGCTGCCCTACTACGCATCGCTGACCGGCGACCCGCACCGCAACCACAAGACTCTGCTCAGCATAATGGCCTCCCTCGACGACACAAACGTCTACCACCGTGGCGGCAGCGAGGCTGCCAAGTGGGTAAAGGCGCAAGCCGCTGACACCCTGCAACATTTCTCCCCCGCCGCCCTGTCCGACCTCGACAGGCTGTTCATCCGCAGAAACATCTCCCCCGGCGGCAGTGCCGATATGCTGTCGCTCACCATCTTCATACATCTGCTCACCGCTCAAGCCTAAATAATCGGGCCGATACAATATTTCAGACTAAAAGAAGTTATTAAAATAAACTGTCGTTTGACACTTTAAACCAGACATTAACATGAAAGAAAAAATCCAGATGACCACTCCTCTCGTTGAGATGGATGGCGACGAGATGACCCGCATCCTGTGGAAAATGATTAAGGAAGAGCTTATCATGCCCTTCGTTGAGCTGAAAACAGAGTACTACGACCTCGGTTTGCCCAAGCGCGACGAGACCCGCGACCAGATAACCATCGACTCTGCCGAGGCCACCAAGAAGTATGGCGTGGCCGTGAAGTGCGCCACCATCACCCCCAACCACCAGCGCATGGACGAGTACAAGCTCCACGAGATGTGGAAGAGTCCCAACGGCACCATCCGCTCGATACTCGACGGCACAGTGTTCCGCACGCCGATAACCATCCCCAGCATACGTCCGGCTGTGAAGAACTGGGAGAAGCCCATCACCATTGCACGCCATGCCTACGGCGATGTGTACAAAAGCGTTGAGCTGAGAGCCGACGAGCCCGGCGTTGCAAAGCTCGTGTTCGACGGCGAAAGCGGCAAACACGAAGAGGTGGTAATCCACAACTTCAAGGGCGCAGGCGTTATTCAGGGTATGCACAACACCGACAAGTCGATACGTTCGTTTGCTCACTCGTGCTTCAAGTTCGCTCTCGACACCAACCAGAGCCTGTGGTTCTCTACCAAGGACACCATTTCCAAGAAATACGACGCACAGTTCAAGATCATCTTCTACGAAGTATTCGAGGAGTACAAGGACGAGTTCGAGAAGCGCGGACTGGAGTTCTTCTACACGCTTATCGACGATGCAGTGGCTCGCGTGATACGTTCAAAGGGCGGATACATCTGGGCCTGCAAGAACTACGACGGCGACGTGATGAGCGACATGGTATCCACGGCCTTCGGCTCGCTTGCCATGATGACCTCTGTGCTCGTCAGTCCCGACGGCAAATACGAGTATGAGGCTGCCCACGGCACCGTCACTCGCCACTACTACCGCTACCTGAAGGGTGAGGACACATCCACCAACCCCATGGCTACCATCTTTGCATGGACGGGAGCCCTGCGCAAGCGCGGCGAGCTCGACGGCATCGACGCACTGCAGAACTTTGCCGACCAGCTCGAAGGTGCCTGCTTCGACACCCTCAACGAAGGCATCGCAACGAAAGACCTCGTCAACCTGATGGAGGGCATCACCCCCACAGCCGTCAACTCAGCCGGCTTCATCGCTGCCATACGCGAAAGACTGGAGCGCAGGCTGGCTTAACAACTGCTTAGTCAGCACTCCCTAAACATAAGTTAAGCCAATGGTTGCCCGGAATCATTCTCCGACGACCACTGGCTTAACTATTTTATTACAACCTACTCACTACCTACCTTTCTCCGAGAAATAAAATTCCCTTTTTCCTTTGCTCTATTATTGATTATTCCTATCTTTGTCACAGACTATGCCAGCCCAAGCGTGTGGAGGGCGGGTCATAACATTATGGAACAGAGTCTTTCCGCTCTGCGGACGGGACTCTAAAAGGACGTTTTCGAACGTTATCTTCTACACTCAGATCTCGCAACTCTGACAAATCCAAGAAGATAAACGCAACGAGGCGTCCATGCTGGGTGTATTATACCCGTATGTGTGCAAGCCACAACTGGTTTGTTAGCATACCTATATATAATACGCGATGGCGTGGGCTGGCTTAGTTGCTTATCCTTGGATTAGGCAATGCGAGAGCCGGAGTGTGGGATAAGCAATGGAAGGCTTCTCCCACGTCTTTTTTGTTTCCACACCTAAACAATCTATTAACCGCCGAAGCAGGGGGAAGCGGTAGGCAAGGAAAAAGTTACTATTATGTGTATAGGTAGAGATTTAAACACGATTTCAACGGGCAGGAATTCCTCACTGCCTAAGTATAAAGAAACATTACGTGAGAAAATCAAGGTGAAATTCAGTATAGGCTTTACGAAGGAAATAACTATGCTATAAAAAAAGCTATGATTAGTGGCTTAGCAAATGTTGAGGATAAAGAAATTATTGAAGTGTCAAATCAAATTAGTTTGAATAATGAGTAGAAGCATATTACCACATCGCTCTCCTGAATGTATTTTAACAGATGAAGAAATAAAGTTCTTTTATGAGGAGATTTTACTATACTTTGAGTGTGACAGAAAGTCTTTTGGCACAGTTGAATCTTTGAAACAGGCTTCAAAGAATATTGAAGATAATAGCAAATTCAAATTCGAGTACAAAGACTATGAAAATAAGATAGAGTCTCCTGTTGAAAATGTCTTTTATTTCTCTGCAGAGAGTAAAAAAGAAAATGCAGCAAGAGAAAACACGGAAATTGTAAAGAATTGGTTCTTCCACTTAAGGAATGCGTTTGCACATAATTATATTATCAAAAAAGACAGCTCCTATATTCTTAAAGATTTCCAAAAGAAAGGACAAAATTGGAAACAAACACTATATGTTGAACTCACCTCTTTTGATAGTTTTAAATCACTTGTTAATGAAGTAAAGCGCATAAATGATGAACCATCAAATAACATTACTAATAATGAAACACATTAAATTTACATTTCTGCTAACCGTTCTCATGAGCATGGTAGGCATTGGGACCTCAGCCCACTCCATCGTCGTTAAGAACGACGATGGAGTTTTTATATATTATAAATATGTCAACAACAAAACGGAGTTGGCCGTAACCTGCAGAGGTAGCTCTTACGATTCATATTCAAACGAGTACACTGGTGCTGTAAACATTCCTTCGTCGGTTACATACGACGGAAAGACCTACAGTGTGACGAGCATCGGCGGGGTGGCGTTCTATGGCTGCACAGCCCTGACCTCTATCACCATCCCCAACAGCGTGACGAGCATCGGCGGTTCTGCGTTCTATAAATGTAGCGGCCTGAAAAAAGTAATTTTTCCAGATATAGCAGCCTGGTGCAAAATATCATTCGGCAGTGAGTATGCAAATCCTTTATATTATGCTAAGCATATATACAGTGACGAGAATACTGAGATAACGGATTTAGTAATTCCCAACAGCGTGACGAGAATCGGCAGTTATGCGTTCTGGAAGTGTAGCGGCCTGACATCAATCACCATCCCCAACAGCGTGACGAGAATCGGTGAGTCTGCGTTCTATGGCTGTAGCGGCCTGACATCAATCACCATCCCCAACAGCGTGACGAGCATCGGCGATGATGCGTTCCTGTACTGTAGCGGCCTGAAAAAAGTAATAGTTCCAGATATAGCAGCTTGGTGCAATATCTCATTTGGCAATTATGATGCAAATCCTTTGTATTATGCTAAGCATATATACAGTGATGAGAATACTGAGATTAAGGATTTGGTTATTCCCAACAGCGTGACGACTATCCGCAACTATGCGTTCTTTGGCTGTGGCGGTCTGACCTCTATCACCATTCCCAACAGCGTGACGAGCATTGGCAGCAATGCGTTCTCTGAGTGCACCGGCCTGACATCTATAACCATCCCCAACAGCGTGAAAACAATCGACTATGGTGCGTTCAGAGACTGTAGCAGTCTGACAAAGGTAATAGTTCCAGATATAGCGGCCTGGTGTAAAATCACATTTGGCGATTATTATGGAAATCCTTTGTCTTATGCTGCGCATATATACAGTGATGAGAATACTGAGATTAAGGATTTGGTTATTCCCAACAGCGTGACGAGAATCGGTGAGTCTGCGTTTTATGGCTGTTACGGCCTGACATCCATCATCATCCCCAACAGCGTGACGAGCATCGGCAACTATGCGTTCCGTGGCTGTAGCGGCCTGACATCCATCACCATCCCCAACAGCGTGACGAGCATCGGCGACAAAGCGTTCTCTGGCTGTGGTAACTTGGTTTCTGTTGAGATTAACAGTAATGCTATATTATCAAAGAGCTATACGTCATCTTCTTCATTGGTAAACATATTTGGCGATCAAGTGCAGAATTACATCATTGGTAATGATGTGACGACTATCGGCAGCGGAGCGTTCTATGGCTGTAGCGGCCTGAAATCCGTCACGATTGGCAACAGCGTGACGAGCATCGGCAGTTCTGTGTTTTATAATACAAGACTTAAATCTGTCACTATAGGTGCTGGTGTGCTTTCTATTAGCTCTGATTCTTTTTCATACAGTGACTCAAGTACAGGAGCAAAGCCAGTAAAAGTGATTTGGCTAACTAATACTCCGCCGAGTGGATATGGAAAGGTATGTGGAAAGGTTAACTATGTGGCAAATGATTTGTACAAAGGGCTTTCAAACATGACCGTCTATCCCTTTCTGAGTTCGATGTTTGAGACTGGGGGCGTGAAATATGTTCCGGTAAGTCCATCGGAACGCACTTGCGATGCCATCGACTGCGTGTATGATGAATCGGCTGCTAATGTTAACATTGGTAAAACATTATCGTATAAAGGTATTAACATGACAGTAAACAATATAAACACATATACATGCTATAAGAATCCTTTCATCAAGTCTGCTGATGTTAGCTACAACGGCAGCATAGGTGATTATGCTTTCTATGGCTGTGGCTCCCTGAATAATGTCACCCTTTCAAACAACGGGGATATTGGCATCAGTGCATTTGAATCCTCAAACATAGCGTCTACGCTTGTTGTGAAAAACACAGGAAACATAGGCGAAGATGCTTTTAGGAATATTACGGGGTCTTATACAGCCACCATAAGCAACTCAGGTTCTATAGGAAACAATGCTTTTAGAGGTTGTATAGGCATGATTTCTGCAACAATTGAAAACAATGGTTCCATAGGGGCTTATGCTTTCCAGGACAACACAGGCATGATTTCTGTAACAATAGAAAACAATGGTTCCATAGGGGCTTATGCTTTCCAGAACAACACAAGCATGATTTCTGCAACAATAGAAAACAATGGTTCCATAGGGACTTATGCTTTCAGCGGTAATACAAGTTTGGAAAAAGCAATCCTTGGCGACAAAGTGACAAGTTTAGGCGACTATGTCTTCAGCGGTTGCTCAAGCTTGCAAGGCATTGACATTCCAAATGGCATAACCCAGATGGGAAGCTATGCGTTCCGGAATTGTTCTAACATGACATCGGCAAAGATTGGAACAGGTGTGACAGCCATAAATGAATCTACGTTCTCAGGTTGCTCCGCATTGAAAGACGTGCAGATAGGCTCAAACGTCAGGACCATCGGCAACTATGTATTTAGCGGCTGCACCTCGCTGCCGGTAATCAATATCCCCAAAGCCGTGACAAGCATCGGTAATTACACTTTCCAGAATTGCAAGGCATTGCGTGAAGTGGTCATGGAAGACCGCGCAGACGACACTGTCCTGAGCCTCGGCAGCAATGGCTCTTCGCCGATGTTCGCATCGTGTCCCCTCGACAAGGTTTATATCGGACGGAATATCTCATACAACAAGACCAGCAACTATGGCTATTCGCCCTTCTACCGCAACACATCGCTGCGCTCGGTGACTATCACAGACCGCGAGACCGAGGTCTCGGAAAATGAGTTCTATGGTTGCACCAACCTCAAGGAGGTAAAGATTGGCGACGGAGTGACCACCATCGGCAGCTGGGCATTCTCTGGCTGCGCAGCAATAGACTACTTCGCCTTTGGCAGCAGCGTGAAGACCATCGGCCAGGAGGCTTTCTCCGACTGCACGGCCATGACGCGCCTTATCAGCCGTGCCGCCACGCCGCCCTCATGCGGCTCGCAGGCTCTTGACGACATCAACAAGTGGACCTGCACCCTGTCTGTGCCCGCCGGTTCAACGTCGGCATATCAGGCAGCAGCACAGTGGAAGGAGTTTTTCTTCATAGACAACGACGTGACTGGCATCGAAGCAGTCGCTGCCGAGAGCGTGAGCAATGCAGAAATCACAGACATATACGACCTCAACGGTCGCCGCCGCGATGCCTTGCAGCCCGGCATAAACATAGTGAAGATGAGCGACGGCACTACGAAGAAAGTCGTGGCGAAATAAACAACCGTAAATCAAATACCGACCCAAGCCTTTCTGCCCCACGGCTGAAAGGTTTGGGCTACATCAGAATACAAACATTAAAACAAACAAGATTATGAAAACAAACAAATATCTATACCGTGTTAGCCTAATGATGGGTTTTGTAACGTTGTGTTCTCTTTCTTCGTGCGGTGAGGACAACGACTTATCTCCCATGCTCCGTAGAGATTATTTTGAACTATAATGGGAATAATTGGCAACACACAGGGGAGGATTTGGCCGATTGGTTGGCCTTTGGACTATTTCCAAATTTAAGAAAGACTGGAGCGCAGGCAGGCTTAACGCCACACAGCACATAACTGCCGACCAAGTAATATGGGCCATATTAGTCAGTAATATGGGCCATATTGGTCGGTAATATGGGCCATATTACAAGCCCACCCCCAACCCCTCCCCAAGGGAGGGGAGCCTAAAGGCTCTCCATAAGGGCTATAAGTCCTTATATTTCCCATAAGACATATTAGCCATATAAGCCTTCCCCCCTTTTGGGGGGATTGTGGGGGGCTACCAATATGAGTCATATTACTTTACAGGGAAAGCCTTTCCGTTCGGTTACATTTGTCAAGCCGTTTGGCTGTTTCAACATCACAAATTACAAAATTCGGCCCGAATTGCAGTAAATTGTAACCGATTTGCGCATTTATATAAGGTACTAACACTCTAAAATGCAAAAACATTTTGCATTTTACTCGCTTAATCGTACCTTTGCAGCGTTATTCTGGAATCACAAAAAACACATTATGAATAAGATTGTCCGCAAGGAGCAATTCTCCGAGAAGGTATTTCTGCTCGAAGTAGAGGCTCCGCTGATTGCCAAGAGCCGCAAGGCCGGCAACTTTGTGATAGTGCGCGTTGACAAGCTTGGCGAGCGTATGCCGCTCACCATAGCCGAAGCCGACACCAGCAAGGGCACCATCACGCTTGTAGTACAGAAGGTGGGACTGAGTTCCACCAAGCTTTGCAACCTCAACGAGGGCGACTATGTGGCCGACGTGGTAGGACCGCTCGGCAACCCCACCCACATTGAGAAGTTCGGAACCGTGATTTGTGCCGGTGGCGGCGTGGGCGTGGCTCCGATGCTGCCCATCATCCAGGCGCTGAAGGCAGCCGGCAACCGCGTGCTGTCGGTGCTGGCCGGTCGCAGCAAGGACCTGATAATCATGGAAGACAAGGTGCGCGAGAGTTCCGACGAGGTGATCATAATGACCGACGACGGCTCCTACGGCGAGAAAGGCGTAGTGACCGTAGGTATAGAGAAGTTCATCAAGCAGGAGGGACACATCGACCGCGCCTTCGCCATTGGCCCTCCAATAATGATGAAGTTCTCGTGTCTGCTCACTCAGAAGTACAACATCCCGACCGACGTGAGCCTGAACACCATCATGGTAGACGGCACCGGTATGTGCGGAGCTTGCCGACTGACCATCGGCGGCAAGACTAAGTTCGTGTGCATCGACGGTCCCGAATTCGACGGAGCACTCGTCGACTGGGACGAAATGTTCAAGCGCATGGGCACATTCAAGCGTGCCGAGCAGGAAGAGATGGAGCATTTCCAGGAGCACGTATGCCCCACGTGCGACGAGAAGGCCGCTGAGGGCGAGAAAGGCAATGCTGCCGGAGCCGGCGACAAGGCCGAAGCATCGCTCGAGGAGCTCACCGACCGCAACAGCGAGTGGCGCACGGCTCTGCGCAAGAGCCTCAAACCCAAGGAGCGCACACAGATTGAGCGCGTGAAGATGCCCGAACTCGACCCTGTCTACCGTGCTACCACACGCACCGAAGAGGTGAACATCGGACTCACCGCCGAGATGGCACTCACCGAGGCCAAGCGTTGTCTGGACTGTGCAAAGCCCACCTGCGTGGAGGGATGCCCCGTGAACATCAACATTCCTTCGTTCATAAAGAACATAGAGCGCGGCGAGTTCCTCGCTGCCGCCAAGGTGCTGAAGTCCACTTCAGCCCTGCCTGCAGTGTGCGGACGCGTCTGCCCGCAGGAGAAGCAGTGCGAAAGCCGATGCATCCACCTGAAGATGAACGAGCCTGCCGTGGCTATCGGCTATCTGGAACGCTTCGCAGCCGACTACGAACGCGAGAGCGGCAACATCTCTCTGCCCGAGGTTGAACCCTCAAACGGCAAGAAGATTGCCGTGGTTGGCAGCGGTCCTGCCGGACTTTCGTTTGCCGGCGACATGGTGAAGCATGGCTACGACGTCTACGTGTTCGAGGCTCTGCACGAGATTGGCGGCGTACTGAAATACGGTATCCCCGAGTTCCGTCTGCCAAACAAGATTGTTGACGTGGAAATAGACAACCTGCGCAAGATGGGCGTTCACTTCCAGACCGACGTTATCGTTGGAAAGACCATCAGCGTAGACGAGTTGGAGGCACAAGGCTTCAAGGGAATCTTCGTAGCTTCGGGTGCCGGACTGCCCAACTTCATGAATATCCCGGGCGAGAATGCCATCAACATCATGTCGTCTAACGAGTATCTCACTCGCGTGAACCTCATGGATGCAGCCAACCCGAAGACCGACACGCCCATCAACGAGGCTAAGAAAGTGCTCGTAGTAGGCGGCGGCAACACGGCTATGGACTCGTGCCGCACGGCGAAGCGCCTTGGTGCAGAGGTGACACTCGTCTACCGCCGCTCCGAAGCCGAGATGCCGGCGCGCCTGGAAGAGGTGAAGCACGCCAAGGAGGAGGGTATCAACTTCCTCACGCTGCACAACCCGATAGAGTATCTGGCCGACGAGCAGGGTGCGGTGAAGGCTGCCGTGCTCCAGGTGATGGAACTGGGCGAGCCAGACCAGAGCGGACGCCGCTCGCCGGTGCCCGTTGAGGGAAAGACCGTCACGCTGGACGTTGACCAGGTGGTTGTTGCCATCGGCGTATCGCCCAACCCGCTCGTGCCGAAGAGCATCGAGGGACTGGAGTTGGGCCGCAAGAACACCATCGCCGTGGGCGACGACATGCAGAGTTCGCGCAAGGCCATCTTCGCCGGCGGCGACATCGTGCGCGGCGGTGCCACTGTGATCCTCGCTATGGGCGACGGTCGTCGTGCCGCAGCAAATATGCACCAGCAGCTCAGTGCCGAGTAACACCTTATTATATATATAAAGAACCCACTCACCAGGCGGCGAGTGGGTTCTTTATTTATTCTGACAGTCGGCAATAACGGCAATCAGGAGCTGCATTACCTCGTTGCAGTTAATCCTGTAAGTGGCGCTGCTCATTCAAGCAAGTCGCTGAACTCGTCAAGTGTGAGTACGTTGAGCCTTGGAAAAGTTATCTGTCTGATGTGGCTGAAGTGGCTGTCCTCGGTGACAATGTAGTCGGCACCGGCAGTTATGGCACAGTCTACAAACTTGTCATCATCTTTGTCAATGTGTGAAAGCAAATGAAAGCGGAAATAAGACTCGCGATAGACTGTCTTCGGGTGGCGAGCAATGGCGTTAACTACGTTACGCGCTACTTCTGGAGAGGCATGAACAGAAAGAATTTCCTCGTATTCGGTGAGTATCTCATTGCTTACACACAGGCAATAGGTGCCCCTGAGGAAGTCCGACCATATCTTGTGGTAACGACTCTTGGTTGGCAAAGCCTGGATAAGTGCGTTAGTGTCGAGTACTACGTGCCGCATAGACGTTCAAAATGTTTTATATGGTGTACGCAGATGCTGCCCACGCAGTTCGTCAAGTTTGTTTTGGTCGAATGTTCCTTCGTCCCACATCTTGTCGATAGCCTTCTGTGCCCTCTCTGCAAAGAAGAGAGAGAGAGTTAGCCGCAACGCATCGAGTTCCTCCTGCGAGGTTACATTGGCCGCAGCGTTCATCAATTCAAGTTGTGCTATTTCTGTGTAGCTCATTGTTTTGGCATTTAGCATTATGTTGCAAATATACAACTATTTCCGCAAACAGTATGAGCTTTGCCGATAAATATGGTTGTATGAAATTATTGCTGTCCGCTAAAACTTTTTTCTTGATATAAAATTAGGCTGAAGCCCTCGTTTGGGTTTCAGCCTTTTTGTTACCTTTGTTTTTACCACA